>CAMDRK010000203.1 GCA_945906715.1 Nitrospira lenta | reverse complement strand
AAGCAGCCGGTCGTGTGACGGCGATCGAAGTGGACTCACGGCTCCATGCCTATCTCGAAACCAGGCAAGCGGAACTTCCGAATGTAGAGTTGGTTTGTGAAGACGCGCTGGCCTATCCGGTCGAGAGCCTGTCATTCGGGACGGTCGTCGTGGCTAACCTGCCCTACTACATTTCAACTCCGCTGCTCTTTCGATTACTCGACCAGCGGGGCCGGTTCCCCCGCATGGTACTCATGCTGCAGGCCGAAGTGGCAGATCGTCTCGTGGCAAAACCCGGCGGCTCGGACTATGGCGTGCTCTCGGTCATGGCGCAGTATGCAGCCGAGATCACTAAATCGTTTCGTGTCTCAGCCCAATGTTTCCGTCCCAGGCCGGAAGTCGCCTCGGCGGTAGTCTTACTGCGTGCGAAAGAGCGCACGAGGCTCAACCAGCAAGAAGAAGTCGCGTTTCGCGCGCTCGTGAAGGCGGCTTTTGCCCATCGAAGAAAGACGCTGGTCAATTCCCTGAGAGATGAAGGGTATGAACTTTTTTCTGTAGCCGAGAGATTGAAGCAATTGGATATTGCTCCGACTCGCCGAGCAGAGACATTATCGGTTGAAGACTTTCTTCAACTGGCTCATGCGCTGGTTTGAAATGACCCATTCCCTGTGCTAGCATCCGCTCTATGGGTGCATCCACTTCGGCCAAGCGGGGCGAGGCTCGCGGCGCCGCTTCTCCCTCTTCACACATCAAACGAGAAGTGATCGGAGTCGTCCTGATCGCGTTGGCGCTCTTGACGCTTCTCAGCATGGTATCCTTTGTCTCGGGAGAGGTCAGGGCCGGCTTATCTGCGACCGTTCCATCCAGAAATCTTATCGGGTCGGTCGGCGCGTTTTTCGCGTCTGCTCTATTCTGGTCGATCGGCGGGGCCGGATACATGTTCCCAATACTCCTTGGCCTCATGGGTGTCCGCTGTTTCACGCAGAGCAACCTATCCATCCGTCTGCGGAACGCCGGCGCTTCGCTGGCGGCATTGCTGTTTCTCAGCGGCCTGTTTCACCTAGAAATCATGGCGGTGCCGACCATCTCAAGCGGCCTTATTAATCGAGGGATGGCGGGGGGCTTCTTCGGGCAAGTAGTGGCCGAGAGTTTACGAGCTTATTTCGCGAGTACCGGCGCGCACATTCTCATTGTGGCTGGGCTGCTGGTCTCCCTCCTCTTCACAACCCCTATTTCTCTATCGGAGATCGCTCGGCGGATTCCTGGTTGGGGCAGTTGGATGTTCAACCGGGTTCGTGCCTTGGCCCCTGATAGATCGGTGGAAGAAGTCCTTCCTGAGTCATCACGGAAAGCCAGACAAAAATCTGCGGCATCCATCCGTGCGGTGATCGAGGAGGCGCTCCCTGAGGCGGCTGCGGGGCCTGAATTGGATTGGCCAGTCATTCAGTCATCACGACAACCGATTTCCGAACCGGATGAGCCGATTGAATCCGAGTCGGACAAGCAGATCATCGTCGCCCAAGCGAAGGCCGGGGACTATATCTTGCCGGATCCGGCCCTGCTCTTGAGCGAACCGTCAGGTCCCTTAGGGCGTGTGACGGAAGAAGAAATCAAGGCGCAATCCGATGTGCTGACCCGCGCGCTGCTCAGTTTCGGCATCGCTGGAAAGGTGACGGAAGTTCGTCCCGGACCAGTCGTGACGATGTATGAGTTCGAGCCGGCGCCGGGAACCAAGGTCGCGCGCATTGTGAACCTCGCCGACGATCTGGCGTTGGCGCTGAAGGCGATCAGTCTCCGCATCGTGGCACCGATTCCGGGGAAATCGGTGGTTGGGATTGAAGTGCCGAATCTCTATCGCGAGACGGTGTCGATGAAGGAAGTGATGACGAGCGAGGCCTTTTCGCGCGCCAGATCGAAGCTCAGCCTGGCCTTGGGGAAGGATATTTTCGGAGCCCCCACGATCGCCGATCTGAAAACGATGCCGCACTTGCTGGTCGCCGGCGCGACAGGGGCCGGGAAAAGCGTCAGTCTCAATACGATGCTCCTGAGCCTGCTGTTTTCGGCTCGACCAGATGAGGTCAAGCTGCTCCTGATCGATCCCAAGATGCTCGAATTCCAATCGTATGACGGTATTCCTCACTTGCTACGACCAGTCATCACCGATGCCAAGTCGGCGGCGCGGGGGCTTGGTTGGGTGGTGGCTGAGATGGAGCGGCGCTACAAATTGCTGGCTGATGCAGGGGTGCGAAGTATCGATGCTTATAATCGAAAAGTCGCAGGGGCGCAGGGTGTGCTGGAAGCGGAATCGGCGGCCAAGTTGGACCAGCCGGAATTGCCCATCCAGTTTCTGGCTGAAGAAGAACGGCTTTCTGCAGGAGAAACCGCGCTTCCTGACGGCAGCCCCGGATCGTTCACGCCGCCGGCGACACCGCCGGAGCCCTTGCCCTATATCGTGGTGATGATCGATGAATTGGCGGATTTGATGATGGTGGCGCCGAAGGAAGTGGAAGACAGGATTGCGCGCTTGGCGCAGATGGCTCGCGCGTCGGGCATCCATCTCGTGCTGGCAACCCAGCGTCCGTCGGTCGATGTGCTGACCGGTTTGATCAAGGCAAACTTTCCGGCCCGCATTGCCTTTCAAGTGTCGTCGAAGACCGATTCACGAACCATCTTGGATGCCAACGGCGCGGAGGCGCTCCTTGGCCGCGGGGACATGCTCTACATGGCTTCGGGGACCGGACGTGTCATGCGGCTGCATGGATCGTTTGTGTCGGATGACGACGTCCGCCGCGTGGTCGAGTTCGTGAAGGATCAAGCGAAGCCTGCCTACAATCAGGAATTGCAGATTGCGTTGAAGCAGGAAGGGGCGAAGGAGGAAGAGGGGCTGGGAGAAGTATACGAGCAGGCGAAAGAGTTGGTTCTGACGACCGGTCAAGCTTCGGCATCGCTGATTCAGCGCCGGCTGCGGGTGGGCTATCCTCGCGCGGCTCGGATGATCGAGCAAATGGAGGCGGATGGCCTCGTGGGCGCGGCTGGCCGGGATGGACGGAGAGAGGTGGTGGGGCGGCGAGGGGCGGTGGGAGCAGAGGAAGGGGTGTGAGGGGAGCGGCCAGGTGCCCTTCTTGCTCGCAGAACGCGCACGATGAAAAAGATTGGAAGGACACCCACGTTGGTCCTGTGCTCCCGGAACGCGCGCCCTGAGAAGGATGGGGAGGGCATCCTGATCGTCCTCCTGCTCGCGGAACGCGCACGATAAGAATGTGCTCGTTCGACGCGCGCAATCGAGGATCGACCAGGCTACCCTTGAAAATGTCATGAGGGACTTGAATGACTGCGCGCAGTGAAGGATAGCTGGGCTGGTTCCATAGAGAGGAATGAATAGTTGAAGAAGATAAATCTGAAGGTACGAATCGCAAAGGCTGCCTGGTCCTGTCTCTGCAGCGTCCTCTGCGGGCTCTTAATAGCACCCATGGTTTTCTCAGCTGAAAGCGATTTCGATGAGAATGCATTGACGGAAGTGCGTGAAGTGGTGAAGCAGCTTCAGTCGCGGTATGAGCGGACGAAAGATCTCCAGGCGGACTTTACGCAGAGGACTATGATCGAGGGGTTCGAGCGGCCTATCATGTCCTCGGGGAAGCTCTATATCAAAAAGCCTGGGCGGTTACGGTGGAATTATCTCGATCCGTCGGTCGAAGACATCCAAGTCAATCAGGACGATATCAAAGTGTATGTGCCGGAGCATAAACAAGTGCTGGTCGGGAAGCTCACGCAGATGGCGGCCTCTAAGGCCCCGTTGGAGCTCCTGCAGGGGGCGGCCACGTTGCAGGAGTCGTTCAACATCGAGCCGACACCGGGAAAAGGGCGTGGTCTGGGAGGAATCCGGCTACTCACGCTCCTGCCGAAATCGCATGAAGGTGAGGCGGAGAAATCATTGAAACGGATCGTGCTCGAAGTGTTTCCAAAGACCTACTACATTCGGAAGCTTTCTCTCTACGAAAATAGCGGTAATGTCGCGAGTTTTGAATTTTCGTCGCTTCAAGCCAACATGGGTCTCAGCGATTCGGTCTTCACTCTGAAGTTGCCGGCCGATGTGGAAGTGGTGAAGGCGCCGGTGCTCAGCGCCCCAACCGTCGCCCCAAAATGAATGTGATGGAACCAGGCACAAGAATGCATATGGACAACCGAGCGAGACGCGAGGGTTACTTTGGTTTGTTTTGTTTGTTTGGTTGATTTGGTTCGCCTGGCTAGTTTCGTCCAACCAAAAAACCAGACAAACCATATGAACCAAATGAACCAGGAAAAGGTGAGTATATGAATCAGTCGATGGTCGGCTCCTTCGTTGAATCGGTCGATGAAGCAGTCAAACGGTTGGATCTCGATCGAGTCTCGCGGGACTATTGGGATCAGAACGAGTTCCTGTTTATTCCACAGTTCCTCCCACGGTCGGTGGTGGAAGAACATCTCGTTCCTCAGGCCCAAGGGGTGAAGAGCCTGCTGAATCGCAACTACATTCCCGGCCACAAAAAAGGCGGGAGCGTGAGCTACTACACGGTGATGGAGAAGGCCCCGCGCTTTCTCGATCTCTATCGATCCGAGGCCTTCATCGACTTTTTGAGCCATCTGGTAAGGGCTAAACTGAGTCTATGCCCTGAGAACGATCCCCATTCCTGTGCGCTCTACTACTATACGGAGCCGGGAGACCATATCGGGTTTCACTATGACACGTCCTATTACAAGGGGGCTCGCTATACCATTCTGATGGGGTTGGTCGATAAGTCCACGCAGTGCAAACTGGTCTGCGAGCTATTTAAGGATGATCCAGTGAAACAGCCCAAGCACCTTGAACTGATCACGCAACCGGGGGATCTCGTGATCTTCAATGGAGATAAGCTCTGGCATTCGGTGACTCCGCTTGGCGAAGGGGAAGAACGGATCGCCCTCACGATGGAATACGTCACTAACCCGGACATGGGAACCTTCAAGCGGCTCTACTCCAACCTCAAAGATTCCGTTGCCTACTTCGGCCTCCGCACAGTGTTTAAGCAGGCCATCACAGGTTCCAACCGACGCCCGTAGCAGGATGCTGAAAATGTCCCCCAGCGTCGTTCTCGTCTCGTCGAAATCCTCAACGTACCCCTGAGGGTACGCCTCCGGTTTCGACTCGCCTGCGGCCTTGCTGGACGGACTTTTTGAGCATCCTGAAGAAACTCTGGCATGCGCAGAGAGTTTCCCCTCATGCTAGCTCTCCAGACAGTTCAACAATTCTGCTTGGCACCGTTCCTGATTGTAGCCTCGTCCAATCAAGACGATGGCATGCTTCGGCTCATCGAGCAGGGTGATCGGCGTAACGGTCGCGTTGCCTGGCGGGGC
>CAMDRK010000202.1 GCA_945906715.1 Nitrospira lenta | reverse complement strand
GCTTTGTCGCAGAGTACTATCGAACAGGCCTTCCCAACTTCCAGCAAGTGCAAACGCTGCCATGAGCGTGTGTATGAAGAGTGGGAAACTTCTCCGCTCTCACGCTCGATCCATTCCCCGGCCTTTCGTGCCTCGCTCGACGCGTTCTTAGCTTCTCCGGCAGGGAAAGACAAAGCCATGTGTTTTCGCTGTCATGCGCCCCACGTGCGCGAATTCTCCAACCAAGTCCAACTCTTTATCAATCAGGCCAAGGCCGGTGACCCATCGCTGGATGGGGTAGCCTGTGCGCAATGCCATTTGATCAAGCATGTTGATCGAACCAAACAACCGCCGGAGCCCAAATACGAACTCGAGAGCAAGACCGTCTATGGCCCCTATAAGGACTCTGTTCAGAACCGGGCACACCAGTCGATAGAGCTGGGTCTGTTTCAAAAGTCCGATCTCTGCCTCAATTGCCATCAGTCGGTCACTTCAGCTGTTGGCTTAGGCAAGGCCAACGACCTGCTGGGCAACTGGGATCAGAGCAAGGCAGTGAAGTCCGGCAAAGAATGTCAGACCTGCCACATGCCGGAGCAGGTGGGGGAATCGGCGAATGGGGAGAGGAAACGCAAGGTGGCGAACCATACCTTCCCAGGTCGTATTGGCAAGCTCCGCCAGGAAGCAGCCAAACTGGACGTCAAAACGAGGATCGAGGGCGAAAATACCACGGTTATGGTGAAGGTGCAAAGTCTTGTTCCGCACAATCTGCCGGCCACCCATCCGGCCTGGGCAAGCGTGGTGTTGGATCTGGACATCAAAGGGAAGAATTTGAAGACCGTCTTCACCGACAAGCGGGTCTATGGCCGAGTCTATCAGGATGGCAAGGGCCAGAAGACGAGCTTCGACTTTGAAGCAGTCAAGGTTCTTGAAGATACGGTTTTGAAACCGGAAGAAATGCGCGTCGAGACCTTTACCTTCCCCACGCCAAAAGACACCAAGACCTTCGATGTTGAGGTGACCCTCAACTACGCGCCCATTACAGGCACTACCTCATTCCTGCAGCGTGTTGAAGCCGAGTCTTCCAAGGGCTCCCAAGATCCGGTCTTCCAGCCTGTCGAGATCGTCAAGTATGCGGAGAATGTCGCTGTCAGCAAGTAAGGGTGAGGGGTTAGGCGTAAGGGGGTGACACAGTCTCGGCTCTTGAAGGGAATGGCGAGGTGCCCGACAAGAAGGGTGTTCAAAAAAGCCTGTCTAGAAAGCCCATCCCAATTCTCTTTATTCCTCTTTAGGGGAGTGGCCGAGGCTGCCCTTTACTGCGCGCATCGAACGAGCACCGTTTTATCGTGCGCGTTCTGCGAGCAAGAAGGGCACCTGGCCGCTCCCTCCCCTTGCTGGCAGGTTTTTTCAACACCCGCTACTCGGCGACGATGCTGGAGCCAGGAGACTTCATCTTGAAAATCTGAACGGCATTGTACATGCCCTTGGCCGGGTGGTTGAGGATAAGGCGGGAGTTGGTAATGTGGGTGTCGAGCAACTCGTATTGTCCACCGCTGAAATAGATGTCGCAGTCATCGATCGCACAGTTCTTGTAGACGTGGTTGTCCAGCGACAGCTTCGCCTTGCTGAACTGCTGTCCCTCCACCAAAATATAATCCGGTGCCACGCCCACAACTATTTCCTCCACCGCGCACTATAGCAAGTCCTTTTTTGAACCGCAAACCAACTTATCACCGGGAAGCTGGACGGATTGATTCATCGTAGTACGCTAGTAAGCTGTAGCTACGCCGCCATCGCTAAAGGGTAGATAAAGGTGAGGGTGTCTTGAAGCTGCTCTTGGGCTTCTTTGAGCAGAGCGGGGCATTCATCGGCATTGAATTTGGTGCAGGAGAGAGCTGACGGATCACATGCCGGCAGTTGGCTGGCCTGGGCCTGTTCCAATTCGGCGTGGTCGGCAACGGCGCCGGCAAGGTGGACGATCGATGCGTGGAGCTTGAATTCGCCGGCTTCGTTCGGATTCAGTTGGTGGCGAATGGCCTGCTCGATCTGGTTCGGCATGTTCCAGAAACGAACCAGTTCTGCGCCGACTTCGGTGAAATCGCATCCGATATTCGATTGCTCCACTTCGGCGAGCGGTGACCCGAGATATCCGGCTTCGACCAGGGCGGACTGCGCCCGTTGCGGAATGGTTTGATAGAGCACCAAGTGGCCGATATCCCGCAGCAGGCCTTCGATAAAGAATCGCTCGCTCTCCTTGATGCCGCCGGCTTTGGCAATTTTTCCGGCCAACAGGGCGCAGAGCACGCTCTTCCGCCAGAAGGCCGGGAGGTCCATGATGCTCACTGTCATTCCGGTGAATGTCTGTCCGATTGTGGTGGAGGCGACCAAGTCGCTGACGGATTGCATGCCAAGCAGGCTGACTGCTCGACTGATGCGATCGATCTGCTGGGGGAATCCATAGAGCGGGCTATTCACGATTTTCAGGAGACGCGCGGAGATGGCCGGATCGAATTTCAGAGCATTGGCCAGATCATCCATGGTCGATTTGGGATTGTCGACGACATCGCGCACGCGGAGGTAGATTTCTGGGAGAGTGAAGAGGTTTGAGCAGGATTGGACAAGTTCTTGTGCCGAGGCCATAACTGTACACTTCCCCTACGTCATGCCCATCCGTCAGGTTAGAAGAGGCTTTCGGCTATCGTTATCGGTTTTACCCCAGCCAAACTAAAGGAGAGGCACGAAGACTCCCTCTGAAGTACTAACGTCCCTACCTTTACGTTATTGTCCGGGCCTCCGAACCGCGATAGTTTGGGTGTGCCCATCGGGTGAGCGGAGCACAGAGAGACTCGGAGACCTTGGCGCTTGGTTGAGATCTCTCCCACAACAGGTAGGAGCGAGTAGAGACAATGAGCTTGATGGCCTTCAAGATGATGATGCAGAGCGGGGTGCTCCGGCCTGGTGACATAGCGATCAGGCGCGGCCCTGGAGGGTTGCCGCTCGATGCCACCAGCCAGCTTCCTGAGTTTCTGAATTACTCGTTGGATGTGCTGTTTGGTCCTGAATCGAATGGGAACTGCGCGAAGAGTCCCCAGGAAGTGACACGACATGCTGCTGGTGGGCGGTCTTCTGCCAGGCCAGAGCCTTTCTCGTTGAAGACGATCATGATAGGGCTCGGTCTGCTTCGTGAAGACAGCAAACCGCCGATGCCCAAGGCGTCCCCGCTGAAGAACCCTACGGCAACACTCGAAAAGAGGGTGGAGATTCTGGAATCTTTGCTGAAAGAGGAACATGCCCGTTGTCAGAAACAGGCGGAAGAACTTGGCATCCTCCGGTCTCAGATGAAACCCATCGACGAGCTCCAAACCGACCTAGCCATCGAGCGAGAGGCTGGGAAACAATTGGTGCAGTGGCTGCAGGAAGCCGAGCAACAGCTGGCTGCCGTTCAGAGTCCGCGCCTGACTCTTGTCGGAGAGCCGTCACGGAAAGCTTCGTATTTTCCAGAAGTCTTCAAGAAGGAAAAAGTGCCAGGAGTCTATTATACAAAACAGAAATGATCGCTCCAAATTCGCTCGCTCCTCCCAGGGATGGGGGCTGATTGATCGTCCACTGCGCGCGACCAACGAATGCTGGTTCATTTTGTATATCTGGTTTGTTTGGTTTGTTTGGTTGATCGGACTGGAAATTCATCCAGAAGAACCAGACCGACGAGTCCGAGCGCATTGCGCGAACACAGAAGATCATCAGCCTCCATCCCTCTCCATTTTTTCATCTTGATCCCACTTCCCCACCCGTATAGAATGGCCCAACTTTTCAGGCAGTTAGCTTCGGCAGGATTTGCACCACCCTACGGTTTTCCCCCCACACGTACTTTTGATGGGTTGAAGCCAAGGGGAACCGTGTGACATAAAAGGCCTTTACCTATAGAAGGAGTGACCTGTGAGCGACTCAGTCATCATTATGTTTGCGTTGGTAGCGGCGGTGACGGGCATTGCCTATGGCCTGTACCTGGCCATGTGGGTGTTTAAGCTCGATGCCGGGAACCCGAAGATGCAGGATATTGCCAAGGCGATCCAGGAAGGCGCGAGCGCTTACCTGAACCGCCAGTACAAGACCGTCGGTGTCGTTGCCGCCGTGTTATTCGCCCTGTTGTGGGGGGCGGGGGCGTTTTCCGACAAATTCGGCTTATTGACCGCAATAGGGTTTTTGATCGGCGCAGGCGCGTCGTCTCTGGCCGGGTATGTGGGTATGGTCATCGCGGTGAGGGCCAACGTGCGGACGGCCCAGGCTGCCCATAATGGGATGAATGCCGCGCTGACCGTGGCATTCCGTGGCGGCGCGGTGACGGGACTTTTGTTAATCGGCTTGGGCTTGCTGGCCATCACCATTTTCTACACGTTGGCCGCGCAGTTTGCGGGCCAGGAGAAGGCGATTCATGCCTTGCTAAGTCTTGGGTTCGGCGGCAGTTTGATTTCGGTATTTGCCCGTGTGGGCGGCGGTATCTACACCAAAGCGGCGGACGTCGGCGCAGACCTCGTCGGGAAAGTCGAAGCGGGGATTCCTGAAGACGACCCTCGTAACCCGGCCGTGATCGCGGACAACGTGGGAGATAATGTCGGCGACTGTGCCGGTATGGCTGCGGACCTCTTTGAGACCTATGCGGTGACGACGGTGGCGGCGATGGTTTTGGCGTTCACGCTATTCAAGGGAGTCAGCGCCCCGATTTTGTATCCGCTCGCCCTCGGCGGCGTCACGATCTTCGCGACAATCATCGGTATTTTCTTCGTAAAGGTGGGCCAGGGCGGCGGGATCATGACGGCGCTCTACAAGGGCCTGTTTGTGGCGGGTGGCATCGCTGCGGTGGCATTTTTCCCCGTGACGACTACGATCATGGATGGTGTCGGCGGCGTAAGTGGCGTGAGCTACTACCTTGCGGCGTTGATCGGCTTGGCCGTGACCCTCGCACTCGTTTTTATTACCGATTACTACACGTCCAAGAGTTATAAGCCGGTGAAGGCTATTGCCAAGGCCAGTGAAACGGGCCATGCGACTAACATCATCGCTGGCCTGGCGGTTGGAATGGAAGCGACCGCTTGGCCGGTTGTAGTGATCGGAGCCGCGATTCTTGGGAGCTATTGGGTCTGCGGCGGCGCGGCATCGGGCGGCTTATACGGCGTAGCCGTGGCGGCGGTGTCGATGTTGTCAATGGCCGGCATTGTGGTGGCGATCGATGCGTTCGGACCGATCACAGACAACGCAGGCGGCATTGCGGAAATGGCCCACCTCGGGAAAGAGGTGCGGGACATCACCGATCCATTGGATGCGGTCGGCAACACGACGAAGGCGGTGACCAAGGGCTATGCGATCGGATCGGCCGGTCTTG
>CAMDRK010000201.1 GCA_945906715.1 Nitrospira lenta | reverse complement strand
TAACCAAGAAATTTAAACGCTCCTTAGGGGCGTGCTCTGCTTGCCATCAAGATAAGAAAGTAATACGAGCCCTCTGAGAAAGAGTAGCGCAAGACGATGGCAGGCTCATCTTCAGACCTGCTTGCGCTGATCTCCAGGCGAGGAGTAGGCTATTCACACGTGCTGCCCCTCTCTTCGGAGGCTCACCATGTGGGTTGTCTTCTCCCTTTTGGTCCTACTGCTGCCACTGTCTGTATCCGTCCACGCCGAAGATCTTGGCGAGCTGAGCGCCAATCCGTTCAATCCTGACTCCACGTCCAATCCCTACGGAGCCGGAAGCCCCTTCAAGCCTGACGCCCTGAACAATCCCTTCAGTCCCTACGGCAGTTCCTTCAGCAATCAGTCAGCGACGAGTCCCTTTGCCACCGATGCGCCTCGGCTGTATGACCAGGAGTGGAGCTATCGCGGTAAGCTGAGCACGAACCCGTATGATCCTGATTCGACCAGTAACCCCTACGGCCGCTACGGCTCTCCATTCTCACCAGACTCGATCAAGAATCCCTACGGCGCCGGGAATCCCTACAGCCCCAGCAGTCCCACGAATCCCTACGGCCGCGGCCTCCGAATTGAAGGACACTGACGATCGCTCGGCAAAGGGCGACACGTGAGGAGCGCCATTCCGGCCGGATGTGGCCAACGTACTGCAACAAACCAAACTGGGCACCGCCCGTCATCGAAGGCTCAGTGCGCACTGTCGCCAACAGCCGACGCTGTTGTGAATGGAAAAGCAGATCTTTAGAACTGACGTTTTCATGGAGACCTGTAGTCTCTCGTTGGTAGCGTATGTACTGCCCTTTGAGTGTCTCAGTTCGGCCACTTTGAGACAGTCGCTAGGACAACCTCCGCGCCGGAAAGCTGCCGTTCATTCGAGATGGTGCTCGCTTCGGCTGGAGTGGGCCTCAGTCGGCTGGGGGAGGTTCGTAGAACAGGAACCTCACACGCGTATCGGTGTCCAAACACCTGCCCGCATGTCTTCCTGTACGTTCTCGAACTCGGATGGAGCCGAGGGAGCAAGCTTGCGGATCTCGAACCAGATGCCATTCACACCTTGTCAGACGTGGCCTATGACGGATATATCAGACGGCCGCGCCAAACAGTTTCAGGCCGTTGTGAATCAGCATGATGATGGCGACCCCGATGGCGAAGACTGCGAAACTCTTTGTCAGCGTTGTTGGCGCGACCTGTCGAACGATCCACGATCCCCCGGTCATACCCACCGCACTGCCCAGCAGCAAGAGACCGGCGAGTGGCCAATCCATCTGTCCCGTCTGCAGATGACCGACGAGGCCTCCGACGGCGACGAGTGCAATGATCAGCAGAGAGGTACTCACGGCCATTCTCATGGGAAACCCGAGCACCAACCCGAGCGCCGGCACAATCACAAATCCACCACCGACACCGAAGAATCCAGTCAACAGACCGACCGCTGCACCGATCAGCGAGACCTTGATCCAGCAGGAGCGAGGAAAGCGTTCCGCGCAACTCTCGCCGGTAAATTGGCTGTCGATTTGACCGCGGTTTCGCCACATCCGCCAAGCCGCCACGATCATTATGACACTGAACAGCAGGAGTACCACTTCCCCCCGCACAAACTGATGGCCGAGTGCGCCAACCCACGCGCCGGCTGCGCCGGTGATGCTGAAGATCAATCCGGGCTTCACCCTCACCTCACCGGACTCTCTTCGTTGATACACGCCGATCAACGCCGAAGCCGCAACCACCATCAACGACAGAACAGTAGCCGGCTGCACCTTCATGCCGAGCAGGTATACCAGAAGCGGAATTGCCAGGAGGGAACCTCCTCCGCCAGTGGCTCCCAGCGCAAGGCCGATCAATCCCCCAGACAGAAGGGCTAGTCCTGCATGGTCAATGGTCATTGGTCCATCGTCGTCCGTGCCCCCTTGTTCGTTGCCCGTCCTGCACTTCAGGAATTGCTCGATCGCCGACCCTTCACTTCTCCGTCGGAAACCCCGCCTGTTTCCATCCCTGCATCCCGCCCATCATGACCTGGACATTCTGAAAACCGGCCTGCATGAGAATCTGCGCGGCGGTATGGGCTCGCCCTCCTGCTTTGCAGATTGCGATAATCTCTCGATCGCGATAGGTCTCCAACTCGGACAGTCGATGGGAAAGCTTGGCGACCGGGATGTTGGTCACCCCTTTGATATGACCAAGCTCCTCGCTCAACTCGTGACGGTCACGCACGTCGAGCAGGAACAGGCTGGCTCCTACAGCGAGTTTACGGGAGACGTCCTCCACAGGAATCCCGACGACCAGCTGATCGTTCGCCCCAATTTCCAGCGTCCCTTTGACCTCACAGGCCGGCACATCGACCGGAATCCAGGCCGCCTTAGGATCGCGTGCGCAGGCATAGTTGGCCTTCAGCACCTCCTTCATCCAATCGGCAGGACCGAGTGTGAGCCCTTCGAGGTAGTCGATGTACTCCTGTTTGGTGCGGGGTTTCAGATTTGGATTGTGGAGTTTCTGGTCTCTTAAACTCGATGGTTGGCGCCCCCGGTACTCGTGGGCCGGATACACGATGAGGTGATCAGGCAGGCCGAGCACCCGCTGCATGCTGTCCCAATGTTCGCCAGGATCACCGCCGGGCAGATCCGTACGGCCTGCTCCAGCATCGTCCAAAAACAGGACATCTCCGGTCAGAATGCGATCCTCAAACACAAGCGCAAGGCTGTCTTTCGTATGACCCGGCGTGGTCATCACCTTGACTGGAATATTGCCGAGGTGACATTCGAACCCGTCCGTCAGGTGAAAGGTCACGCAGCGAGCTGGGGCCTTTTGGTGCATGACATATTGACAGCCGATCTGATCCTTGAGCGCGGCTCCACCGGAAATATGATCCGCATGGGTGTGCGTATCGATGACATGTGTCAGCGTGAGCTTCCGTTGATCCAGCGTCTTCAGGTAGTCCTCGACGTGCTCCAGAATCGGGTCGACGAGGACGGCCTCTCGACTCTTCTCGTCGCCGATCAGATAGGTCCGGCAGGCATTGGGATTGAGCTGTTCGAATATCATACTGCGTCCCTCCTTCTTGTAGACGATATCAGTCAATGAGAGCCATGACCCGCTGCGTCCTGTCTGCCTTCGCTTTGACCCTGCGTTCGACCAGAACCAACTCCACGCCCGCCCCCTTCCGCCAAAGCATAGGTGGAAACTACGAGTGCGGCTCCTGCGACTAATGCTTTAATTGCTTTATTCATCATTATCTCCTTAAGGTTATGGGCGGTTTCAAGGTTCAAGTGCAACGGGTGCATACGTGTTCCCCACGCGAGTGGGGATGAACCGAGCTATTATCGACGGAAGAAACAGCGACGCTACCCCTGTTAGGCCTGGCCGACCTACCAGGGTTTGACTCCCCTCGGGATGGGGCCCTAGTATATAAACCGTTACCAGGTGCGGAGGTGCTCCATGCGTGCGTTGCTCCTGCTCTCCCTCCTCTTGCTATTCCCCCTCACGGTCCCCGCCGAATATCTTGGCGACCTCAGCGAGAACGAGCTGAACCCGGATTCCATCTTCAATGACCTCGGGGCCTTGTCTCCCTCTTATCCCTTTCCATCCTCCTAGCGAAACGGTACTATTATCGTGATACATCAAGCGGTTGTACGGGCGACCCCTCCCAGTATTCTCCCTCTTCTAGCGGACGAATGACTCGACGTACGGCTCATCAATGGCTCAAATGGGTCATTGGGAACAGGGAAATAATACCGGCGCATTGTGTGATACCTTCTCGCCTCTATCTCGGATACCCCTCTAAAACGCACACAGTTGCCCCAGGATCAACGATCGACTGCCAACCCATCCATCGCAGCTACGTGAGGAGCTCGGCTTTGTGTACTCCGTTGATCAATTTGCGTACATTGTCCCGCGAGAGCCGTTTGAGCTTGGTGCCGGGCACAGTATGCCACGCCTATTGGAACACGAGAAAGCCCAAGTAGCCAGTGAACGAGTAATCCGTTTTCATGCGCAAGAGCGTGGATCCCCCCTGAGGATCATGCTATTTGCGGTGAGGAGCCGTTACGAGCGCCGCGTGGCGAGTCACCTGCGCCTTGAGCGCGTCTTTCACGACGGCCCACAGATAGCGGTTCTGCTGCTTGGCGATCGTGCGGAGCGCCTCGATGACTTCAAGCGTAATCCGCAGCAGTTCATTGAGCTGGCGACCGAGTCGATCAACCGCACCAAGCGCCTCACTCTCGTGGACGGCATCCGCTATCAACGCATCGGTGAGGATGACTACTACGCCCAAGAACTCTTCGAGCAGGAGGAACTGACTGGCTACCTCAAGAACATGCTGGCCGCGACCAAATCCGTCTACGAGAGCGGCGTCTACGATTCGTCCGGCGTTGACGCACATTTGCCGAACAACTGGAGAAGAATGAAGCCGTAAAGATCTACGCCAAGCTCCCCGGCTGGTTCAAAGTTCCGACGCCGTTGGGCACCTACAACCCGGACTGGGCCGTGTTAGTCGAAAAGGATGGTGCGGAGCGGCTTTATTTTGTAGTTGAGACCAAGAGCAGCCTCTTTGGTGATGACTTGCGGGACAAGGAAAATGCAAAGATCGCTTGTGGAAAGGCTCACTTCAAGTCACTGGCCGTTGGCGAAAACCCAGCGGAGTTCATTACGGCCCGGAACATTGATGATCTGATGGCCAACAGCAAGTTGACAGCAACAATGGCTGCAAGTAGGCTTTCATAAATGATAGAAATGGTGCTTCGTATGCGAATATTAAAAATTGCTTCTGTATTGATTTTGGTACTTTCTGGTTGTGTTGTTTCTCCGCCAACACTGCCGCAAATGGAGACAGACGTGATTTTTTTTCATGGCGAACAACATATTGAGCGGGGAACAATTGCCGTTCTGCCAGTTGATTCAACACAAGAAAACTCGTTAGAGTTCGCTTCAGTTAGCCAGTACCTGCGCGGTAAGTTAGGTCTAGTTGGCTACAGAAATTCTGAATCTACTGATGTTTCCGATTATGTTGCGTATATAACCTATGGAATAGATAACGGCAGAACCTCTATCGTTTCTATTCCAATGATGGGGCAAACTGGAGGCGGAACAACATACTCATCTGGCACGGTAACAAGTGGCACCCAAATGGGTTCTTTTAGTGGTACATCAACAACCATGCCTACATACGGAATCGTTGGTGGAATGCCAATGCAAATTACGCAATTCAAACGTGAAGTGAATATTGACATTTATAAAAGAAATCAAGACAGGCGCTGGAATAAAGTTTATGAAATTAAAGCAGCCAGTGTGGGTTCATGTGGAAACATAAATTCGGTAATACGTCCAATCATTGATGCAATATTTTGGAATTTTCACGAGCAGAGTGGTGTAACTTATC
>CAMDRK010000200.1 GCA_945906715.1 Nitrospira lenta | reverse complement strand
GCACTTCTGCTGACAACGTTCATTTGGGGTGCAACATTCCCTGCTACCAAAGCGGTGCTGGAGCAAATTCCACCGTTCTCGTTTCTGTTTCTCCGATTTCTCCTGGGAGCCTTGTTGGTCGGGGGCGGGTTTCTGCTCTGGAGACTTCGCTTGCGTCGCGAGCCGGCGGTTTTACGGGCGAGTGCGATTGCCACCTGCTGGCTCTTTCTCGGTTATGTCCTCCAAACGGTTGGGCTCCACTATAGCACCGCATCGAATTCTGCCTTCATTACCGCGTTGTACGTCGTCATCGTGCCGTTGATCCTGCGCCGATTCGACCGGCGCGTGTGGTTGGCCACGGGAATCGCCATGGTGGGGCTCTGGTTATTGGTAAAGCCCAGTGCATCGGGAAATCTTGGCGATCTCTTGACGCTCGGCTGTGCGATAGCATTTGCCGCGCATATTGCCTGCCTTGAACGGTTTACCCGGGAGGTCGATGCGCCGTCTTTGTTTGCCTGGCAAATGATGGCGTCGGTCGTCTTATTGCTTCCTACCATGCTGATTGAGCAGGCGCCGGCTCAGGCCTTTGCGCCGACGATGTTGTTGCTTGTCGGGCTTGGGGTGACGGGAGGGCTTGCGACCGGTGCCTTTGCCGTTCAAATGTGGGTGCAACGCATTGTGCCGGCGCAACAGGTGGCATTGATCTTTGCATCGGAGCCGGCCTACGCGGCCTGGCTCTCCTGGTATTTCCTGGGGGAAACATTGGATACTCAGGGGTGGGTTGGAAGTGGGCTCATTTTGCTGGCGGTGGTGGTGGGCGCCTATGGGAGCGGCCCCCGGTCGCCATTGCCTACGGTCGGCACAGCCTAGCCAGGATCATCTATGCATATGGTTGCGGCAATCCGCGCGCTTTCTGGCGAGAGGCACGGGGCCAGAGGCTAGGGGGTGAAGATTTCCCGTCTGAAACACGGCTCTTTCCTCTAGCCACTAGCCTCGTGCCCCTCGCCCCCCCTCCCTTACCCTCCCTCATAGTATGGGGGAGGGATGGGTGGGGTGACCGACGAACCGTCATAAACAACGCGGGCTAACTCATTTATAGGGAATAACATGGCACAAAAATTTGCGAATGGACGTTGGGTGCGGGAAGGGTTTCTGGATAATCGCGTTGATGGAACGATTGTGGGGCGAATTGTGTTTGCGGTGGTCGGTCCTGTCGATCTGTATTTACGGGGAAACTTCAAGGCTGATATCGCCGGGCAGGTGATTCAGTTTCGGAATCCCCGGTTTGAAGACGAGGATATCGCCGGGCAGGTGATTGGCGACATGGAAAACCCACAGACCGGAGATGTGAACCTGATCTCGTTCGATCCCCATCCAAACCTTGCGCCTCATCCCTATATCGAATGGTTCTCGGCGAGAAAGAACCATTATCGAATTGAACTGGACCCGGGAGAGGCTTGGATCGTTCCTCTATCGGAGATGGGAGAGATCGATCGGGTGAGCCAATTGATTCGTGCGGCGCTCGCTGGGCAGGTGGCTGAACGACCGACTCGAGAGTCTACCGATTGGGTGTAGCAGGATATTGGACGCGCGAGATATGCGAGAAGGCGTAATCCGATGTTCGAAGTTCCGAAATCTTCGAAATTCCGACCTCAAACCGTTGCTCGTCCCTCCTGATCTGCTTGTGCCGATTCCTCCCTCGACGGTCGGCATCCGGACTGGGTATACTACCCAAGCAATTTGGATAGTTGTTGCGCTCATGTGCGCTGCATGACTGAGCACCGACACCATGTCTCCCTCCCGTCGATCACGTCCCAAGCCATCCGCCCAGGCACAATCGGAAATCGCCGCAGGGGAAGTCTTGGCATGGCTCAGTGACTGTATCCAGAGTGGCCTCTGCTTTGTGTCCCACGACACCGTGATCTTTGAAAATGCGCAGTTTGGAGAACTGGTCGAAGCGCCACGACCTGGGTTGGAGCTTCCGCTACGGAAGCGCCTTCTCAGTAAGGCAATGACCTGGAATCACGAACCGCTCGGAGCCCGTGACGCAACGGAGTATCGTCTGACGGATCGACAGGGTGATCCGCTTATTTGTGAATGCCGACTCAACGTCGTCCCCTATCGCGGCGACAAGGGCGTGCTCATGGTGCTGGAAAACGTCACGGAACGGGCTCTGCTGTCACAGGAAGCCTCCCAGGTGGCCCGATTTCAGTCGGTCCTCGCGCGCATCGGCTCGCTGGCCGTGAGCGGGACGCCGGTGCAGGAGATCATGAATGAGGCCGTGCGCTTGACGGTCGAGGCCTTGAACGTGGAACTCTGCAAAATCCTCATTCCTCGTGAATCGGATGAACATCTGTATCTCGTCGCCGGTGTCGGCTGGCGCGAGGGTCTCATTGGAACCTTGACAGTGGAGGGAGGCACACATTCTCAGGCGGGTTTTGCGATTCGCGAACGGCAGCCGGTGGTCGTGCGAGACTTACAAGCAGAAACCCGCTTCGTGCCGTCGAGTCTCCTGTCGGAGCATGGCGGCATCGCCGGCATGAGCGTGCCCATGATGGTACAGGATCGGGTGTACGGGGTCATGGGGGCGCACTGCAAGACCGTGCGTGATTTTTCGCCGAAGGAGTTGGAATTTCTCCACTCGGTCGCCAATACGGTGGCCACGGTGCTCGAACGATGGCGGCGAGAGGAAACGCAACTTCAGCTCTATCATCGGATGTTCGAGCTGGTGCAGGACGGAGTGATGTTGACCGATACACAAGGGGCACTCTTGGAATGGAATCCCGCCATGGAACGTCTGTCGGGCTGGGCGCGACACGAGGTCATTGGTCGAACGCCGTCGTTGCTGCGATCCGGAAAGCATCCGCCGGAATTCTTCGAGCGCATGTGGCAGACGATAAGGTCTGGATCGGCGTTCGTCGACCGTGTAGTGAACCGCCGCAAGGACGGTTCCGAGTTCTTGGCCTGGGAGAGTGTGAGCCCGGTCAAAGATCCGGACGGAACCATCCGCTACTTTCTCGCCATCCTGACCGACCTCAGCGAGCGAGAACAAATGCTGGAAGCCCTGCGCCATACGGAACAGGTGAAACTCGTCGGTCAACTCGCCGGCGGCATCCTCCATGAAGTCCGCAATCCTCTCATTGGACTCGGAAGCCTCGCCACCCATTTAGCCGACCAGGACACCCTTCCGCAGGCCGCACGCGACCGGTGCCGCTTGATCGCGCGCGAAGCGGCGCGGATCGACGACCTTCTGGAATCTCACCTTGGACAGTTGCGGCCACGACCCTTCGAGATCGCCCCCTGTGACCTTTCCTCCCTGCTCGACGACACCCTGATGTTGCTGCACCCAAACTTGTTGAAGCAGAGTGTGTCTGTGAGGAAGCACGTTGACGCGGATCTTCCATTGGCGGAGGTCTCGAGAGCCCATATTCTCCAGGTGTGCCTGAACATCCTCATGAACGCGATCGACGCGATGCCGAACGGCGGCGAATTGACGATCACCATCAGACCAGAGACTAGGCGAGGCATGGGGCTGCTCATGACCTTCGCCGATTCCGGGAAGGGCATCTCCCACGAAAACCTGCAACACATCTACGAACCGTTCTTTACGAATGGAAAAGCTAAAGGTGTCGGCCTTGGTCTGACCATTACCCGCGACATGATCGAGCGGCACAGCGGCCAATTGCTGATTCACAGTCCGCCTGGGAGCGGGGCTGTCGTGGATATCTGGCTTCCACTGAAACGCGAGGGCTAGCATGGCGTGGCAACTTCTATTGGTCGAGGATGAAGCGTCTGTTCGGGAAGCCTTCACCCTGCGTCTCACCGACCAAGGCTACCTCGTCCAAACCGCTGGGTCAGGAGAAGACGCCCTCACCCTCCTTCGCTCTTTTGAGCCGGACATCCTGGTGTTGGATCTCGTCATGCCCAATCTGTCAGGACTAGAAGTCCTCGCTCGGGTGAAACAAACCACACCGGAGCTCCTCGTGATCGTGTTGACCGCCAGAGGGACGGTGAAGGACGCAGTCGAAGCGATGCGTCTCGGAGCCTTCGACTTTGTGGCCAAGTCCATCGGCATGGACGATCTCCACCATACTCTGCGCCGTGCGACGGATCTGCTCACCCTGCGCCGACAGGTCCAGCTGCACGGCGGCCAGGATGCGAAACGCTATTCGATCGATCGCATTATTGCGGACAGTTCCGTCATGCAGACGTTCATGCAGCAGCTTCGAGAACTGGCCAAGAGCGATCGCGTAACGATCCTGCTCCAAGGCGAAACTGGAACAGGCAAGCAGTACATGGCACGCGTGATCCATTTCAACAGTTCACGCGCAGACAAACCCTGCATGGAAGTGGATTGCCCATCCATCCCGCGCGAACTGTTCGAAAGCGAGTTGTTCGGACATGAGAAAGGCTCGTTTACGGGGGCTGCAGGACGGAAATGCGGGCTGCTCGAACTGGCCGAGGGCGGGACGGTCCTCTTCGATGAGATCGGCGACTTGCCGCTCCCTCTGCAGGCGAAGCTCTTACGGGTCATCGAAGAGCGGACGTTGCGCCGCGTCGGAGGATCGGCCACCATCCCTGTGGACGTCCGGTTCATGGCGGCAACCAATCGCGATCTCAAGGAAGCGGTCGCGAAGGGCGAGTTTCGCGAGGATCTCTACTTTCGACTCAACGTGGTGACTCTCACCATCCCGCCGCTCCGCGAACGAGGCGACGAGATCATTCCCCTCGCTGAACAATTTCTCATTCGCTCTGCGGTTGCGCTCAAGAAACCGGTTCGCACATTGGGAGCAAGCGCACAGTCCCTCTTGCGCCAGTACCGCTTCCCCGGCAATATCCGTGAGTTGAGCAATCTCATGGAACGTGCTGTCCTGTTCTGCCAAGGTCCAACCCTCGAGGCCGCCAACTTTCCCACCGATCTCCATGGCGCGAGCCAGCTATCAGCCACAGCCTCACCGGGACATCCGATTCCTGCGCCAGAGATGTCCGATCCCACCAATGTCCAGATCGCCTTCCGAATCGGAGAGCAATCGCTGAACGATCTCGAAGATCGGATCATTGCCGAAGTGCTGCAGCGGTCAGACGGCAACAAGACACTGGCCGCCAAACATCTCGGCATCACGCGCTGGATGCTCGACCGCCGCCGAAAGCCTTCTTAACGGATTCCCATCCCACTCGGTTCAGTTCCTCTCATGGGCGAAAACCTTCCCGGCTCGTGCGCAGGCGCTCATCCACCCGTGCACAGCTGCCCTCGTACACTCCACTTGATGGCGCCCCGAGACGTCCATCTTCACATGCCTTCTCGAATCCCACGTCATTGAATAGCTTTAGCCCGCATTATTCACGACTGATGGTCAGAGGGGCAGTGGCCGCCATATTGGAGAGGCCGCCGACTCCTCGGCCTCTGTCGCGGTCGCTGACGGCAGCGGCGGGGCCCCACGTTCTCTGTTGGGAGTGGTCCCGTGGTCGTCGCAC
>CAMDRK010000199.1 GCA_945906715.1 Nitrospira lenta | reverse complement strand
GAAGGGGCGATGCGCATGGTCCGGTCCTCCTCTGAGTGAGGAGTATACACTTACGTTATAATAAGTAAAGCTATATATGGATCAGTACACTAGCAGAGGCGCGGTCCAAAGTTCGAAGTTCGGGGTTCGATGTTCCAAAAACCTCGAACTTCGGACCTCGAACCCTCGTCCGTCTCACCTTTCCTGCCGGTCTCTTGCGCCATCCTGCGAAGGTGATAGAAACCATTACATAATTCGGGTATACTGCGCCGCGCGAGGGCTCTATGCCCACGTAGAACGAAAGGACAGACATGGAACGACGGGCTGCTTCCCATACTGAAGAAGAAGAGATGAACCATCGCCGCCGGTTGCTGAATGCCGCGAAGAGAGGTGATCAGAAGGCCATTGGCAAGCTCTTAGAGCTCTACCAGGTGCGGATCTACAGTGGCGATATGGTGACGAAGATGAATAAAACATCCGCGACACACAAACTTCAGGCTCAACTTGCGGAAGGGAAGCCAGTGAAGGGTGGGTCGGGAGGACACGGCAAGAAGACTGCGCCGGTGAAGCCCGCTTCAACGAAGCTCAAACATGCGAAGCCGATTCCAATAAAAGGTACCGCTGCGAAAGCCAAATCGCTTCCCGTTGTTTCGAAGGTAAAAGCTAAGCCGAAGGTAGAAGCAAAAGTTCAATCAGCCAAGGCCGCAGCAAAGAAACACAAGAAGTAGTAACGAAGGATTACTCGGAGAGACTCCTAGCCTGCAATTATTGCACGGCTACTCGTAGCCCTCCTCCCCCAAGTTTTGCGGCGATGTCTTCCGCTTCTGCCAGCGTACCTGCGAACACGATGGCTTCCCCATCATGGTCGATTTTCCACGCAAGCTCAAATGCCTTTGTGGGGTTCATGCCAGGAATATATTGGCAAAAAAGCGCGATGACCTGCTCATAGGTATGACACTCGCAATTGAATACGATCACACGTGCATCGACCCCAGCACTTGTGTCGGTGCTGGTGGTCTCTGTCGGGACTGGGGTTGCGAAGGGGGTCTTTGTACCGGCCATGGAGACGAATACTAACAGACTTGGTTGTATTTTTTAATAGCCTACCCGGGTAAGCAGGAGATTGGTTTTTGGCCAACTTTCTCGGATACACGATTGCGCATAGAGCGCGAAATGAGCGGGGGAGTCTGTGACTGGTTCGAGCTGGTTGGTCAGGGCGAGGGTCTGTGTATAGACGAGTGAGGCGGCTGTCTTCACGAGGGCGAGCCCATATTCATAGTGGTACCCCTCTTCAAGGGTGAGGCTCCTCTTCGAGAGGGCTCTCACCTGATCAAGAGCATAAGCCTGCTGTCTGAACGAATCGTCCATGAGGCGCAGGAGTGCGGCAGGGCCTGGCACGAGACTGTCGCCGATACGAAGACTATGGGATGGCTCGAACAGTCCACGTTGGAGGCGGCGGTCCCGGCGAAGCGCGTGGTGAAAGCATGCGCGCCAAAGGGGGTCGCGCAGGTCGCGATCGATGGCGGCTGCCATAGCCGGTGAAAGTGGCCCACTCACATCATAGCCCTGCACGAGGCGTCCGGAGTCGACGAGGTCTGGAAAGCTCATACCCATCCGGTCTTGGAATGCGGTCATCCCGGACATGGGGGTCAATTGCAGGGCCATGAAATCGCGAAAGTGGACTGACGCAAAGCGAGCCAGGAGCCGTGCCAAGGTTTCCGTGTGGCAGAGGTGAAAGGGGTAGAACAGGGCGTGGGGTTGATTTATCGACAAAGTTTCACCGTCATGTTAGGGTTTGCCCGTGCGATATCTCTTCACGTCGTGGCTTGATTTCCTGCTCATCTTTGTCCCGGTGACGGTCGCGCTCGAAGTCCTTCGAGCCGATCCACTGCTGGTCTTTGTGTCGGCTGGACTGGCCATTATTCCGCTGGCAGGCTTGCTGGGACGGGCCACAGAGCATTTGACGACCCATGTCGGCGCCGGTATCGGCGCGCTGCTCAATGCCTCGCTTGGCAATGCCGCGGAATTGATTATCGCATTGGTGGCTCTGCGCGAGGGCCTTCACGATGTCGTCAAAGCCTCCCTCACTGGCTCGATCCTGGGCAATATCCTCCTCGTGCTTGGTGTCGCCATGTTTGCTGGCGGGGTGAAGTACGAGCAGCAGAAGTTTAACCGGACCGCTGCCGGAATGGGAGCCAGTCTCCTGCTCCTGGCTGCTGTGGGTCTCATCATCCCTGCGCTCTTCCATGTCACCGCTGCCGATCGTGGTGTCGAGGTGGAGCAAAAGTTGAGCCTCACGATCTCATTTGTCTTATTCGCCATTTACGTCGCAAGCCTGTTGTTTACCTTGAAGACGCATCGTCATCTGTTTGCCGGAGAGGCCCATAATGCGTCGGACCTCGGAGAGCAACCCTGGACCCGTCGCGCATCGATTACGGTACTCACGGTGGTGACCTGTCTCGTGGCCTTGATGAGCGAAATGCTGATTGGGGCGCTGGAGCCGGCTTCGCATCAGCTTGGACTCACGCAAGTCTTTGTTGGCGTCATTCTGGTCGCTCTAATAGGTAATGCGGCTGAACATTCCACGGCGGTGATGGTGGCGGTGAAAAACAAGATGGACCTCGCCTATGGTATCGCGGTTGGGTCCAGCCTGCAGATTGCATTGCTCGTTGCTCCATTGCTCGTCTTTGCCAGTTATCTCTTCGGAACGCCATTGGATCTGATCTTCACACCGTTCGAGGTGGCTGCGGTGACGGTCTCGGTCCTGATCGTGGGATTTGTGGCGATGGACGGAGAATCGAACTGGATGGAAGGTGTGATGTTGATTGGGGTCTACCTGATGCTGGCGATTGCCTTTTTCTTTATACCGGCGTAGCAGGATGCTGAAAAAGTCCGCCAGCGTGGTTCTCGCATCGTTCAGACCCTCAACGTACCCCAAGGGTACGCCTCGGCCCTTCATTCGCTGCGGCCTTGCGGGACGAACTTTTTGAGCATCCTGCAGTTCAGAATTTATCCATGTCGATGACTTCCGTGGCCTCCCACAGATTCTTCAGCTCAGCGTCCGCCGATTCCTTCACGCGATCCTCTTCCGTCTCCTCGCCGAACTGAACGGTTTGTTTCGGCGCAGGCGGTTTCTGCTCGGACGGGGTCGAGTCTGCCTCTGGCGGCGACGGCTGCCTTCTTCGCTTCTTGGCCGGATCCATATTGACAGGCATGGCAGCTCCGAAGTGATCTGCGTTCAGTTTCCATCCGACCCAATGACAAAGTCAATGCGTGCGGTGGCCGTCAGCGGCAAGGGGCCGTGCCGCGTGACGCGCGAGAAATGCGAGAGAGGCGCGACGTAGAAAGATTAGACTCCCATCACGTTTGACCCGTCTCGCGCGTCCCGCCTGGCCCGCTCGTCTCGCGCAACATTGTCAGTACAGCTGTTCGGCGATCGTGTCGGCCTGCAGGAGCCCTCGTGCCGTTAGTCTGCTGCGCTCACCGTCTTCTTCGATCAACTGTTGTGCTAGTAAACGTGCGGTGATTGTTGCATGTCCGTAGTTCGCTGCATGCTGATGAAGATGCTGTGAGGGAATGCCTCGAATCAGACGCAATCCAAAAATCACAGTGTCACGAAGTTGTTCTTCCTCCGAAAGCCTGGTGCGATCTTCAGTAGGCAGGCGACTTTCTGCGAGAGATGTGTTGTAGCCCGCGAGATCGGCGACGTTGCCGAATCTTATTCCGTCCAGATAGGACTGCGCGCTCGGGCCGAATCCAAGGTATTCGCCGTTGGTCCAATAGAGCAGATTGTGCCGGCAGGCATGTCCAGGTTTGGCATAGTTCGATACTTCGTACCGCTCATAGCCGGCATCGCCGAGCATCCGTTGGGTTGCCTCGTCCATTTCAATCTGAAGACCTTCATCCGGAGCTGGGCTCTGTTGGCGTTGGATGTTGGAATCGAGCCTCGTATCTTCTTCGACTGTGAGGGCATAGGCGGACAGGTGTGTCGGCTCCAGCGTCAGACAGTGGGCCAATGTCCGTTTCCAGCTTTCCAGATTTTGGCTCGGGAGTCCATACATTAGATCAAGGTTGATGTCGGTGAATCCGACGGCTCTGGCCTGAGTCACTGCCGTGACGGTTTCACTCACGGCACCGGGCCGTCCGATTCTTGCCAGGTCGCCATCTTCCATCGACTCCGCGCCGAAACTCATGCGGGTGACGCCGGCTTGATACAGTTGTACGAGATCCTGCTCAGCGATCGTGGAGGGGTGTGACTCAACGGTAATTTCACAGTCTGAAGTGAGCGTGAAATGTTTACGAACCTCTGACAGAATTGCGGTGAGCTGAGTCGCGGCGAGCGCCGTCGGTGTGCCACCCCCGAAATAGACAGATTGAATGGGTCGGCTTGCGGTTACGTATTGCTGCTCCGACAATCCAATCTCATGCATGAGTGATTGGACAAAGGTTTCTGCGCGGTTTTCACGATAAATCTCAAGATAGAAGGCACAGAAGTCGCATCGCTGCCGGCAGAAGGGGATGTGGAGATACAGTCCGAAGGGAGAGGAGGTCATCACGATAGGCTGAATCCTTGTGGTTTTGAAAAATCCCTGGCGAGGACGATTTCAATTTCATCTTCCGGGGACTTCCCACGATTGCGTACGTGAGTCTGCCAGGACTTGTGTCGACGCAACGATTCGAACAGCACCTTGAGTAGATCCGGCTTGATCCGCGCTTCCCACTCGCTCACCCAGGCCTGGTTGTCTTCCTCACCCTCATAGTCGTCGGGAAACGAGGCCTCCAGGTTGAACTGAATGGTAAAAGTTTTTTCTTCCTGGTACATACAACTCCTTGACGCTTGCCCGATTGCGAAGTGATCGGCCCGCTCTTATAATGTCTCCCTGAACAAGGAGAACGATCCATGCCTATCTTCGAATATGTCTGTGGCGAATGCAATCATCGATTCGAGCTGTTGGTGTATGGCTCAACAGAAGCTGCCTGTCCAAAGTGCAAGACTACGACGTTGGAGAAACAAATCTCTTCGTTCGGAGTCGGCGGTACGGATGGCTGGGTGTTGCCAGGCAATGGTGGAGGCGCCTGCGGAAGTTGCGGTGACCCGCGTGGCCCCGGTTCCTGTTCCACGAATTGAATATGGAGTCAGGCGACCAGGCTCTGCAGCGTGCCATCGCCACCATTTCTCAGTCCGACCCGCTCACCAAATTGCTCAATCAAGTAATGCTTGGCCGGATGAAGCCTACCGATGCCGGGCTGCGCGCTGTGACCGATTCCTGGTTAGATACCTATAGAAAAACTATTGAGTTCGGTGGATTCACCAGGCAGGCCCTGCGTTGCATCGATCCATGCCCTCGTCTGGCAGTGCTGATCGAATGTGGAGTGTTGGCTGGTGAGCAGCAGGCGGTCACTGCTCTCCGCCAGAGCTTTGAACGGGCCGTCGCCGCCGCAACGGAGTGATCTAACCCGCATTATTCATGAACAC
>CAMDRK010000198.1 GCA_945906715.1 Nitrospira lenta | reverse complement strand
TAAACAACTCAGCCTGTGTCCGAAACATTCAGCCTGAACCCCTTCAGCCTAACCCCCTTCAGCCTATTTACCTCGTCACGACGGATACGAGAGAAAATTCACAGGAGGCAGTTGTCTGCCTGCCACAGCGGTCACATATCCTTCAATTGCGTTTTCTACCTCGTGCCGAACTTGCCCGGCGGCTTTCAACCGATCTACGACAGTCGGTGAGAGCCTCAACGCCTGATGCAGAAATGCCAGGCTCCCTCGTGAGAGCGGTAGACAGCGAAGGGATTGGCGCGCAGCGCAGAGCGTACAGACCAGGCCTCCCGACAGAGGCGAGAATTGCGGGTCGCCTATCAATCGACCCTTGCCACAAGCGGCACAGTGATCCGTCTGAGGACGAAACCCGATAAGGCCCAGCAGTCGAATCTGAAACAGCAGCGCTGTCAATGCCGGATCCCGGCTCATCACTAACGCATGCAAGCCCTGTTCGAGTGTCTCGAAAAGTTCAGGGTCAGGATCCCCGTCCGGCGTCACGGCGCCCACCACATTGACCATCCGAGCGGCAGCGGTCATCAGCGTCAAGTCTTCGCGAAACTGCATGAACGGCTCAACGAGATCGGCTTGGGACACTCGATAGAGCGTATCGCCTGACTTTTCAAACAGGTTCAGATGACAGATGGTGAGCGGTTCAAGGGATGCGCCGAGACGGCTCTTCATTCGACGGGCCCCCCGTGCCACCGCGCGAACCTTTCCCATCTCCTTGGTATAGAGCGTCACAATACGATCCGCATCGCCCCACTTCCGGCTTTTCAGCGTAATGGCTGCGGTCTTAATCAGCGGCATGAGGTATACCGGCGAGACTGGTGGGGTTGGTCTGTCTGGTCTATTTGGTCTATCTGGTTCATCTGGCTAATTCCGTTCAACCCAAAACCAAACAAACAAGACAAACCAAATAACGACATTCTTCTGCTGGCGGACTTATTCAGCATCCTACGAGCGAAGATATTCCATGAACAACGTGGCCAAGGAGAGATAAATGGTAATGCCCGTGATGTCATTGGCCGTCGTCACGAAGGGGCCGGCCGCAACGGCAGGATCTATATTCATACGCTTCAGTAAGATCGGCATAAACGTCGCCATGCTGGTCGAGACCATGAACGCGATAATCAGCGAGAGCCCCACGACCATGCCCAGGAATCCTTGATGCCAAATCCAACCGACGAGCGTCAGAATCACGCCGCAGGCGAGCCCCATCAATAATCCGACCTTGATTTCCCTGAAAAATACGGTGCGCACATCCGTCAGCTCGATCAGCCCTGTCGCCAATCCTCGAATAATGAGGGTCGAGGACTGGAGGCCTACGTTTCCACCCATGGCGGCAATGACCGGGATAAAACTGACGATGGCCACCACTTCCTGAATCGTGTATCGGAACTCCCAAAGAATCGCGCCCGATAACAGACTGCCGACAAGATTTGTAAAGAGCCACGGAAGCCGGTGTTTCGCCGACGCCAGGCTGGAGGATTTCGAAACCGAGTCCTCTTCGATTGCGCCGGCCATCTTCAGCATGTCTTCGGTCGCTTCTTCGCGGATGACGTCTACGACGTCGTCAACCGTGATAATGCCGACCAACCGGTTGTCGTTGTCGATGACCGGAATCGCGAGCAAATTATAACTCGCCACCTGACGGGCGACTTCTTCCTGGTCCATGTCGACCGTCACGCTGATCACATCTCGCGTGGCAATATTTCTCAACGACGTCGCGGGAGGGACCGTCAGCAGCTGCCGCAGGGAGAGCACTCCGACCAAGCGCTCATCTTTGTCGGTCACATAAATATAGAACACCATTTCCGCATCCGTCGCCAGCTGGAGACGCCGGATGGCATCTTGCGCCGTCGCATCTTCCGGGAGCGCGAAGAACTCCGTCGTCATGATGCCGCCGGCCGTATCCTTCGGATACTTCAACAGGTCGGCAACTTCCGTGGAGTCCTCCGCCCGCATCAGCGCAAGGATCTCTTTGGCCCGTTCTTCCGGCAAAACACCGAGGAGGTAAGCCGCGTCGTCGGGGCCGAGATCTTTGATCAGCCAGGCAATATCCGCGTGCAGCAGGTCCGCCAGCACCTGATTGATACTGTCGCTATCGAGTTCGCTCAGCACTTGACCGCGCTTCGACTCGCCTCGCACCAGCTCGAAGACTTCCCGCTTCTCTTTGGGGGACGACAGATGCATGATCACTTGCGCCACGTCGGCCTGATGCATCCGGGCCAGCATTTTCGCAAGATTAGTGATGGCGCCCCGGTGCAATAGCCGTTGCACTGACAACAGCACGATATCGAACTTGGTCCGCCCTCGATCGGCCTGGTCCCGCAGCGCGTCGCGGAGGAGATCTTTATCCCCTGGACGAGGGCGAGGATCCGATGGATTCGTTTCTGTCACACGTTCTGTCGGTTGCATCACACTCCTGCTAGTAACCTAATTCTGTGAGAGCATGCTCATCTTCTCGCCACGCCTCCCGCACCTTCACCCACAGCTGCAGAAACACTTTCATCCCGAAGATCTGCTCCATGTCACGCCGCGCATCGGTCCCGACCTGCTTGAGCCTCTCTCCATGCTTCCCGATCACAATCGCCTTATGAGACTCTCGCTCGACCAGCACCGTTGCGCTGATGCGGGCTAACTTTCCCTCCTCGATAAATTCGTCGATCTCCACGGCAACCGAGTAGGGTACTTCTTCATAGGTCTGATGCAAAATCTTCTCGCGGATCATCTCAGCCGCCAAGGTCCGCATAGATTGATCGGTGACGGTCTCTGCATCATAGGCCGCATCCCCGTCCGAAAGGTGGGCCACAGTCACGGACAACAATCGGTCGACATTATCGCCGGTTTCAGCCGATACCGGCACCACATCTGTCCAAGCAAATAGCCTGGCGTACGTTTCCATCACCGGCAGTAACTTGAGCTTATTGACCAGATCCACCTTATTCAATACCAAGATGACCGGACGCGGACGCTTCCTGATCGCCCCTTTCACATGATCGAGGACCAAGAGGTCGCCGGGCCCAGGAGAACTCGTCGTGTCCATCAACACATACAAGATGTCCGCCTCTTCCAACACCTCGACCGTGGTGCGAACCATGCGACGATTGAGCAGATGTTGCGGCTTGTGCAGCCCCGGCGTATCGAGCAAGGCAATCTGCGCGCCCGGCGCATGCAAGACCCCCAGAATTCTCGTCCTCGTCGTTTGCGGCTTGTCCGAGACAATCGCGATCTTCTGCTCAAGTAATCGATTGAGCAAGGTCGACTTGCCGACGTTCGGACGTCCAATAATCGCCACTGTGCCAAACTTCATTGTGCTACGGACGTGGCCGCTCCTGTGAGGGTGATGGAACCAATTGATACACAGTTTCACCTTTGCGCACATAGCCGAGCTGTTCTCGCGCCAACTGTTCGATTTTCGCGGGATCATGTTCCAAGCGATTGACGTCTACCCGAAGCCCGTTGGTCGTCCGTTGCAGCTCTTGCAGATCAAGGTCCAGCTGTTGGGCATGTTCGCGCATGGAGATGTAGCGTAGGAGACCCATGTCGCCAAAGACCAAGACAACCAACAACAACAGGCACACCGCGGCTCCGATATAGTGCGCGCTTGTTACCAGGCGACGCTGCCAATCGAGCCACTGCCGTCCCCGATTCCGCTTAATGATCATCGTCGGTTACTCATAGTCAGGATCGCCCCGGCATCGCCTCGCGACCCCGGTAGACTGCGTTCGATCCCAGCTCTTCTTCGATCCGAAGCAACTGATTGTATTTGGCCACGCGATCCGTTCGGGACAGCGACCCGGTCTTGATGAGCCCGCTGTTCGTGGCGACTGCCACATCCGCAATCGTCGTATCCTCCGTTTCACCGGATCGATGCGAAATGATCGCCGTATAGCCTGACCGTTTCGCCAGCTCGATCGCCTCCAGCGTTTCCGTCAACGTGCCGATCTGGTTGAGCTTGATCAGAATGGAGTTGGCGATCCCTTCCTTGATCCCTTTGGCAAAGATTTCTACATTGGTCACGAAAATATCGTCTCCGACCAATTGAACCCGCTTACCCAGCTTCTCCGTCATCATCTTCCAGCCCTTCCAATCCAATTCGCTCAACCCATCTTCGATAGAGAGAATCGGATAGCGATCCACGAGCTTCCCATAGTAACTGATCATCTCCTCGGAGGAGCGCTCAGGGTTCTTTTCCGCTTCAAGGAGGTACCGGCCCTTTTCATAGAGTTCGCTGGCCGCACAGTCCAATGCCAGGGCAATATCTCGCCCCGGTTTGTAGCCGGCCGCCTCGATCGCCTGCATGATCAAGCTGAGCGCCTCTTCGTTCGATTGGAGGTCCGGCGCAAACCCGCCTTCGTCACCGACCGCCGTGTTCAAACCTTTTTTCTTCAACAACGATTTGAGCGTGTGAAACACCTCCGTCGCCATCCGGAATGCCTCGCTGAAACTGGCCGCCCCCACCGGCATGATCATGAATTCTTGCAGGTCCAAGCGATTGTCGGCATGGGCTCCGCCGTTGATGATGTTCATGAGCGGCACCGGCAGCACCCGCGCATTCGTCCCGCCAAGATATCGATAGAGCGGTTGGCCTGTTTCCGCCGCCGCCGCCTTCGCCACGGCCAGCGACACACCAAGAATAGCGTTGGCGCCGAGCTTACCCTTCGTCTTCGTGCCATCCAGATCGATCATCGTCTGATCAATGCCGATTTGGTCGAACGCTTCTCTCCCTAACAGCTCCGGCGCAATCAGCTTGCTGATGTTGGCCACGGCCTTCGAGACGCCTTTCCCCATCCAGCGCTTCTTGTCGCCATCGCGCAGCTCAATTGCTTCTTTCTCTCCGGTAGAAGCCCCCGATGGCACCGCCGCCCGCCCACAAGCCCCACTGTCCAGCGTGACTTCCGCCTCGATCGTCGGATTCCCTCGTGAATCCAAAATCTGCCGCCCTTTGATCTCCCTAATCGCGCTCATTTGTTACTCCATCCTCTTCATGAACTGTTCTCACTATCCCTTTCGATAGATCTCTCGTCTATGACCAATCATATGAACAACGATCACCTGTTCGTTGTGAATCAGTTCGTAAATCACGCGATAGTCTCCAACACGCAACTTGAACAACCCTTCGAGCTCTCCTGTGAGTGCTTTGAGATGGACCGTCTTAAGATTCTCCGCCAACCAATTGACTCGCTCGACAATCCTCCTGGCCACCGACTTATCGAGTCTGCCCAATTCCTTCGTGGCTGCGTCCAGAAGGCGAACATGATACATATTCTCAGCCGAGTCCCAACCGCTTCACAATCACGGACAACGACTCACCGCGTTGACCAGAAGCTACGGCTTTTCGTTGGCGAAGCAAGCGATCCTTGACGGTCTTTTTGAGCACAAGACCCTGATCTGGATCGCCTAATAGCTCCAGCAACTTCTGTTCGACCGTCGATT
>CAMDRK010000197.1 GCA_945906715.1 Nitrospira lenta | reverse complement strand
GAGTGATTTTGCAAGCCGTAGGACTCGCGCTTACAGCCGCTCTGGTAGCAGGCTACTGGCCAGCACGCTGGGCCGCAAGGCAACCGGTGGTGGACGGGTTACGGGAGGAGTGATGCCGCGCTATTGGTCCTGTGCTCTAGGAGCAGAGGAGGGAATGGAGTCTGATGATCTTCTGTGCTCGCGCAACGCGCGGCTTAAGAAAGCCCTCGTTGGACGCGCGCAGTGGAAGATCAATCAGCCCCCATTCCTGAAGAGAAAACAAGCAAGCTTTGATGGATCATCTGCAGGCTCGCTCGACGGGCGTAGTGAGAGCAATAAGGGTGGCCTCACTCAGGGATGGTGGTTGAAAAAGAAGAAGAACCTCGGCAGTGGGACAAGAGTGGTTGAATTTCTTACTGCCGTGATCAGCCGATGGTGTGGGCTAGGCTGCCACTTGCCTACGATTGGCAAAAACGAGTGGCTTGTCCTTGCGGTCGGAAGGCACCACTGTCAGCAACGGCCTTGCTGTATATCCGACTTCCTGTGCCACCCAGAGCGTCGGGATCTGTTGGATGGCGATGTTGTACAGGTTGACCGAGTCGTTATAAAACTCGCGTCGATCGGCGATGGTGCTTTCCAGTGCCGATATGCGCTGCTGGAGGGCTAAGAATTCTTGATTGGCTTTCAGATCCGGATACTGTTCGGCCACGGCGAAGAGTTTTCCTAAAGCGCCGACGATCTGATTTTCCGCCTGCGCTTTGTCGTCGATATTCAGCCCTGTACTATAGGCATTGCGGGCTTTGGTCACGGATTCCAGCGTCTCCCGCTCGTGAAGCATGTAGCTGTTACAGACGTCGACGAGCTTGGGAAGTTCATCATGCCGCTGCTTCAGGATGACGTCGATATTCGACCAGGCCTTGTTGATGTTATTGAAGAGCCGAACCAGCATGTTGTAGACGCCAGCCACGTAGGCGACGAGTACAATCACCCCGATCATGAGCAGGCTTCCGATCACTAAAGTGCTATTCATGGGCGCGTTCCTTTGAGTATGACGTTACGATACGGTTGTCAGATAGTATTTGAAGATGATGCTCACACAGGTTGCAGCCAGGGCCAGGCCTCCTGCCCCATAGGCCAACACCTGCCACTGCAATTGGGACAATAAGTCCCTTTCGGTTCGATCCGAGATAATAAACTCATGGTCTCGGCTGCTCCCGATGTAGAGACGAGCGGAGTTCTCGATGCGCTCTGTTGCACCAAGGTGTGCATGGGCCGTTCCGAGAACGTAGACCAGTTCTTCCGGAAGGATGAATGATTCTCGGCACCGTAATGTCTTGCTCCCCATCCAGCGTTCAGTCGAAATCTCTAGTCGATTTAATCCGGCGATGGTTGTGGGGGGCAATGCTTCGAGCCAATCGTTTCGAAAGGTGCGTTCATCCTGCAAGATCAACTCGGCGCCAAGGGGTACGACGAGCACTCGTCCAGTGGTATCACTGACAAGAAAAGGCTGCTCCGACGTGCCTTTCGCAATGGTTTCCCACCGTGTATGTTTCCCGGAGCTGACGCGCTCTTCTACCGCATAGGTGTAGAACACACAGGGAAGCCCGCTGAAGGGCGAGGAGAGGAGATTCTCTTCCGGCTGGGCCTGTCCACTGATCTCAACTAATCCGAGAGCCAGTGAACGGATAGTCGAGGTTGGAATGCTTTCGATCAAACGCTTCCGTTGGCGAAGCAACCATCCGTCGGCAACGAGCCAGAATCCTCCTAGGATGCCGGCTGCCAAATAGAGGAAGGGGTGATCCGGTGGCCGACTCCACAGAGTGGTTCTCAAGGTTTTATCGATCCCGGCGGCGAAGATAATCCCTCCGATCCCGAGGGCGAGTCCGAAAAACAGCACCCAGAACCACAGGCCTTGCGCGTGGGAGTGTGGTGTCTTGAGTCCGGGCTGATGGCGAACCCTGTTGTCGCGTTTATGATGCCTCGCCGCTGCCTGTGCATACAGTTCGGGTTCGCCGATCTGGATAGGCACCGCAGCGCCTCGGTAGGTCTCATTCAGACGAGTGAGGCTTCCGTGAGGCAGCCACCACCCGCGACAGGAATCGCAGATCATGAAGGACGTACGCGATACCGTCGAAGACTCCATGTGCTGCTTGCATCGAGGGCACAGCGTCTCTGTTTTAACCGCAACGCTTCCTGTGTGACCAAGCGCCCGCTTCAGCGAGCTATAATCTTCCACAAAGAAATTCACCTCTCCCACATCGAGCCAGAGTCCGTGTCCGGAGGAACAGACATCGAGCCCTGGGCCATGGCTAGTTGGAACCTGAGTCAGGTCCTCCTGACAATCGGGGCATTTCATGGTGACCATCGTGTTCAAACTGTAGCAAGAATCGGGCAGGTGTCAACGCGAATGCGCTTATAATCGCCTTGAAAGCAGAGGCTTCAGCAGGGGCATCAGCGAACAATCATGCGGCGGAACGAATCAAATAATAGGCCTAGTCGACATACTGCCGCCGCCTGTCGGTTTAGCCCTTGCAGTGGGGCTGGTGGCGGCTGCTGGCCAGGAAGGCAGTCTGTAGTAGAGGGGTTCCGAAAAGAATGAGGAGAGGTTGAAGCGTGTGTTACCTGCTAACCGGCTGTTGGTAAGCCACTTCAATCTTAAATCCCAGATCCTCAATCATGCCCCAGACTTCTGGGGCTGGCTGGCCTGGTGTTGTGAGGTAGCCGTTCACGAAGATGGAGTCGGCTGGGTAGAGGGCCAAGGGTTGGAGGCTGCGGAGATTGTGTTCGCGGCCACCGGCGACGCGGAGTTCGGTGCGGGGGTGGAGGAACCGGAAGAGACAGAGCACTTTCAAGCATCGTTGAGGAGTCAGGTTGTCACAGTTTTCCAGCGGCGTGCCTGTCGCCGGGTGGAGCGTGTTGAGTGGAATTGAATCCGGCTTCACGTCGATCAGGGCCATTGCCAGGTCGATGAGGTCTTCGTCCTTCTCTCCCATGCCCACGATCCCGCCGGAGCAGATTTCCAGTCCTGCCGCGCGGGCGTTCCGGATGGTGCTGAGCCGGTCTTGGAAGGTATGCGTGGTGCAGATGGAGGAGTGAAAGGCTTCGCTCGTATTCAAGTTGTGGTTCACCCGATCGACTCCCGCCGCTTTCAGTCGCTTGGCTTGTTGTTCATTCATAAGGCCAAGCGAACAGCAAATCTGGATCGGGATCTCCTGCTTGATCGAGCGGACGGCTCCGGCGATTTCGTCGATTTCACGATCTAACGGACTCCGACCGCTGATGACGATGCAATAGCGTTGGGCTTTCGAGGCTGCCGCTTGCCTGGCGCCGTCGATCATCTGTTGTTGGGCCACGAGGTTGTAGCGCTCAATGGGGGCGGTAGAGATCGCAGATTGGGAACAGTAGTGGCAATCTTCCTGGCAGGCGCCGCTCTTGGCGTTCTGCAACATCTGGAGGCGAACGGTCTTGCCGAAATAACGGGATCGGACGGTAAAGGCGGCTTGGAGGAGTCCCAGCAACTGCTCATCTGGCGTGTCGAGCACAGCCTGGCATTCGCTTCTGGTCAGCGTCTCGTCGCGCAAGGCTTTGGTAGCGAAATCCTGATAGTCGACCACCATGGGAGACTCCATCATCTGTAGAGGTTGTATTGACTGCGCTGCGGATGGCTACGTGTCTAGACTGGCCGAAAACCTACACGGTTTCGAAGGGAGAAGCAATGCCCTGGTATGGAACTGCTGAGACTTGGAGGGGGCTGCTGTCTTGATCGGGGGCCGCTTGCCCATCGTTCGGCAAGGGCAGTGCGACTAATGTGTTCCAGACTCCACAGCGACGGCAGCGTCCAGACCATTCGGTCGATTCTTGCCGGCAGGCGGTGCAGACATAGGGGACGACCACACGTTTCTTGAAATGGAGGGCTTTCTTGAGTTCGGCGACGGCTTCCTCCATCTGCTGCTTTCGCAAATAGAGATTGGCCATGATCTTATGGTAATCGGCCAATTGGTCCTGGACTCCTTCGACGGTCGAGAGGATGTCGAAGGCTTCGTCGACCATTTCGAGACGGTAGTAGAGCTTGCCTAAATAGAACTGCAGGGCAGGGTTGTTCGGGTCTTGCCGGAGGGCCTCCTGGTAGACCCGGATAATTTCGCTTGGTTCACCCTGTTCGAGAAAGAGCTCTTCGAGGCGGTGCAGAATGATGTTGCTGCGGGTTTTGGCATAGATCTTCTTGAGAATTTCTACGGCCTGCTTGGTTTTGCCTTCCCGGATCAGGATTTCGCCGATGCCGACGTAGGCCGGCAAGAAAGTCCGGTCTTTCTTAATGGCGCCGCGGAAGTAGCGCCGTGCCTTGTCTGGGTGGCCTCGTTCCAGCAGTTGGCGTCCGACTTCGTAGGTGCAGCCAGTGAGGAGATGGGCCTCAGCCTTGCGTTCCGGCTCTGGCAGGTTGGCCTTCAGGAGACGATGTTGGATTTCGAGCGCCTCGCTCCATTTTTCGAGCCTGATCAATAAATCGCGCTTGCGGATGAGCGCGGTAAGGTTATCCGGTTCGATCTTGAGCATCTTCTGCAGGGTCTGCAGGGCATCCTCATAGCGCTTGGCGCTTTCCAAGTCGTTGGCCAACTCCAGTAGAATTTCAATGTTGCGCTCATCGACACGATTCGCCCGCTGATGGAGGCGGATTGCCTCAGCGAAGTTGCTTTCCACACGGTAAATGTTTCCCAGCCAGAGCAGCGAATCGACACGATTCGGGTCCATGGCCAACGCCCGTTCGAACAGGCCGATGGCTTCGACGGTGCGTTTCGACATGATGGCATGGGTGCCTTCACGATGGAGCGCATCGATTTTTTCTTTGCGCCGCAACAGCCGCGTGCTGCGCCAGTTGCCGATGACATGAGCGGTTTGACGCATGCCGACTGCCAAGGCTACGAGCACAGCGCCGACGGCCATGGAAAAGATGACGAGCGTGACGGGGCTCAATTCGAACTGGAGGGTGGGACTGGTCCGGACTGAGACCATCCCGGGATTCAGTTCGCGGAAATAGCTGTAGAGAAAGATTCCGGCACTGACGAGGAAGATGGTGGTGAGCAGTCGGAGCATCGATCTAGGCCTTTGTTTTCGTCGGCGCCTTTTTCCGCTTCACGGGCTTTGGGGGCGCGGCCGGTTGTGTGGCCGGAGGTTCGCCCGGGATAGCGATGCATTTTGCGTCAGCCCACAACCGTTCGAGTGCGTAATGCTTTCGGACATCCTGTCTAAAAATATGGACGATGACATCGCCAAAGTCCATCAGAACCCACTGGGAGGACCGATTGCCTTCGATGCTCAGCGGCTTGTTGCCGGAGCGTGAGAGGATGTCGCCGATATGATCGGCAATGGCACTCGCTTGGCGATCCGAATCCGCAGAGCCTATCACCAAGTAGTCCGTAATAGAGGTCAGCGGCGCGACTTGAAGGACAACAGCATCGGTGGCCTTCTTATCGAGCATGGCCCGGGC
>CAMDRK010000196.1 GCA_945906715.1 Nitrospira lenta | reverse complement strand
AATCCGTGTCCCCATGGTTCCTGGAAACCGGAGCCTCAACCTTTCCAACGCAGTGGCTGTGGTCATCTACGAAGCCTGGCGGCAGCTCGGATTTGGCACGGGTGTGTAGGGGAGAGCAGCGTAGCGCTGAGCTGATAGCGTATGGCAGGGACAGCAATGCACAGGGTTCTTGTTGCTCATGCTATTAGCCACATGCTTTTCACTCCTGCCGTTAGCCATACGCTCTTATAGATCGTCTTCTTTAAGGCAACGCCCCAGTCCCTGCTGCTCGGCAAAGTAATAGGCATAGTGCATGGCTGCTAGGTTGGCGATGCGCTCTTCGGCTTCGTCGCGTGTGTCCGCGTAGATAATCTGGATGCCGTATCTGGCTGTGAGTGCGTCCAGGAAATCCATCAGCCCAATTTTGTGGTATTGGTTGAGCCGTCCTCCGGCCTTCCGATGCTGGAGTATGCCTTCGATGATCAGGAAGCGAGAGGGGAAGGCGAGGGTCTGTTCAAGTTCATGAAGGAATGGCGGGCGATTGAACGAGGGATTGGAAAAGACGGTGTAGAGTTCTTCGATGCCCATGCGCTTGATGCATAACAGCTCGGGAACTTCAGCAACGGCATAGCCGCTGACGGGCAAGGTTTCTCGCATCGTCCCGGCGATGCGGATGAACCCGTGAAAATCGTAGGGTTGGTACTCTCGAGGGTCGACGTAGAGATGAATGGCCGGCACCATGAGTTTCGGTTGGCTTTGCTGAGAGAGCAACATGATGAGCGATTGGGGCCCGCGCGGGTCCTGGCTGGATCGACTGGTCTGTTGAGATCGTGGCGGAGTGGTGGCATACGATCCAGTAGAGGGGCTTGGTGTAGGGGATGGGCGTGCGGATGGCTTGTGAGATTCCGAGGGTTGATTTTTAGCATCGTAGCTGGTGCGTGCGATGGGGTCACTGAGAGTTTGATAGGCCTGGTTGAGCAGTTGTGTCCGGGCTTCCGCCTTCCGGTGCAAGGTCGGCGCATGGCCAAAGCGATCCGGATGCCAGACCTGGATTTGTTCAAGCCAGGCTTTTTTGATGTCAGCCTCCGTCGCAGTGGGCAAGAGTTCGAGCAGCGTATAGAAATTGATTGTTCGTTCCTCTCGCATCAGTCTCTCCTTTTTTCGAAGTGTAACGGAGTCTTAGGATGAGGTCTAGCAGAAGGTCAGTGGCGCATGTGGTTCTTGATAGATGGGCTAGATACGCGCGGATGTTTTGCAGTACACTCGCCGTCAGTTTCTAATGCCACAGTGTATGTATTGATTCTACGGACCAAAACCTTCACCGCACCATAATACATAACCAGAAAGCGCGCGCGACTCAGAGTGGGCCGGCTTCGGCTCAATGCCGCTTTCGGAAAGACCGGTAACGAACACAGATGGTTTCTACTTTGACCCAGACGGTTTCAGACGCGGCACAGCTGAAGATTGTTCCACTCATTGCCAAAGAACTCGGCGTGGGTTCCCATCAGGTCGCCGCTGCGGTCGCTCTGCTCGATGAAGGTTCGACTGTGCCGTTTATCGCGCGCTATCGCAAGGAGGCCACCGGCAACCTGGACGATACCCATTTGCGCACGTTGGAAGAGCGACTTCTCTATCTGCGTGAACTGGAGCTGCGCCGCGCGGCGATCCTAGCTTCGATCGAAGAGCAGGGCAAACTCACCGACGCGCTGCGCAACTCCATCGAAGCCGCCGCAACCAAGCAAACGTTGGAAGACCTCTATTTGCCATACAAACCTAAGCGCCGCACGAAGGCGCAGATTGCGCGCGAGGCTGGATTGGAACCGCTGGCCGATGTCCTGTTTGCCGATCCGACGCTCGATCCAGAGCAGGAGGCCGTGAAGTATCTGAACGTGAAGCCTGCCGCTGAGGGTATTGAGGCCATCAACGTGCCGGACGCAAAGTCCGCGCTTGAGGGTGCGCGGGATATTCTGGTCGAGCGCTTTGCCGAGACCGCCGAGTTGCTCGCCAAACTGCGCACACGCCTGTGGGATCAGGGCGTCGTCACGTCCACTGTGATGAAGGGCAAGGAAACGGCTGAGGAAGAAAAATTCCGGGATTACTATGCCTATTCTGAAACCATCCGCACCATTCCTTCCCATCGCGCGCTGGCGTTGTTTCGTGGCCGTACGCTGGGTGTGTTGAAAATTGAATTGGGTCTGGGGGAGGCGCTTGAAGCCGTCGTGCCGCATCCCTGTGTCACGACGATTGCGGCGCACGTCGGCATCGAAGACCGTGGCCGCCGCGCTGATAAATGGCTCATGGGCGTCTGCGATTGGGCCTGGGGCGGCAAGGTACATCTTCATCTTTCGGTGGAACTGCTGGTGCAGTTGCGCGAAGCAGCAGAAGCCGAGGCGATCAAGATTTTCGGCCGTAATCTGCACGAGCTGTTGTTGGCGGCGCCTGCCGGCCCGAAGGCTGTACTGGGCCTCGATCCCGGCATCCGCACCGGCTGCAAGGTGGCGGTGGTCGATGCGACCGGCAAGCTGCTGGAAACCACGACTATTTATCCGCTCCAGCCGCGTAATGATTGGCAGGGATCGCTGGCGACGCTGGCACGGCTGGTCGTGCAGCATGGCGTTGAACTCATTTCGATCGGCAACGGGACCGGCAGCCGTGAGACCGACAAGCTGGCCATTGAGGTGATCAAACTGGTCGCGACGCAGAAGCCGGAACAGAAAGTGGCTAAAATCGTGGTCAGCGAAGCCGGCGCCTCGGTCTATTCAGCCTCGGCCTTTGCTGCGGCAGAATTCCCGAACCTGGATGTCAGTTTGCGCGGCGCCGTCTCTATTGCCAGGCGGTTGCAAGATCCGCTCGCGGAATTGGTGAAGATCGATCCCAAGGCTATCGGCGTTGGCCAATATCAGCACGATGTGAACCAAAAGGCGCTGGCGCGTTCGCTCGATGCGACCGTCGAAGACTGCGTCAATGCCGTGGGCGTGGATGTGAATACGGCATCGGCCCCGCTGCTTGAACGGGTGTCGGGCCTGAACAAGGTGCTCGCGAAGAACATCGTTGAGTACCGAGATGCGAACGGCCCCTTTCAGAATCGCACCACGATACGCAAGGTGCCGCGTATGGGGGACAAGACCTTCGAGCAGGCTGCCGGTTTTCTGCGCATCAATGACGGCGATAATCCGCTGGATCGCTCCTCGGTCCATCCGGAAGCCTACCCGGTGGTTGAGCGTATTCTCACGCGCATCAGCAAGGGCATGATGGACGTGATGGGTCAGCCGGCGCTGTTGAAGGGGTTATCTCCCGCCGATTTCACCGATGAGAAATTCGGTGTGCCGACGGTGCGGGACATCTTGACTGAGTTGGAAAAGCCTGGCCGCGATCCACGTCCGGAATTCAAAACAGCCACATTCCAAGAGGGGATTGAGTCTCTGACCGATCTGCACCCTGGCATGGTCCTCGAAGGGGTGGTGACGAACGTCGCGGCCTTCGGCGCCTTCGTCGACGTCGGTGTGCATCAGGACGGCCTCGTGCATGTGTCCGCGCTGGCCAATAAATTCGTCAAGGATCCCCATGAGGTCGTCAAGCCTGGCCAGATTGTAAAGGTGAAGGTGCTCGACGTCGATGTGAAGCGCCAGCGCATCTCTCTGACCATGCGCCTCGACGAAGCACCAGGCAGTGCTTCGACTTCAAACCGCGCGCCCGTCGAGGTCTCTTCTGGAATAGCACGTGAGCCACGTAACCGGCGTCCGCCGGCTCAGCAGCGTGCTCCGGAGCGCGAGCCGCAGCCAGCCGGTACGATGGCCATGGCGCTGGCATTGGCGCGCGCCAAGCAGAAGAAGTAGCGAACCGTGTGGCAGGTCTTTAGCCCGCATGATTCATGACGGTTCATCGTTCACAATGACCCCACGCTTCTACTCATTGAGGCGGCATACCTTGCGCGCACGGACGCATCTTCCAAGACATGACACGATCACACGATGAAGCGGGTCACGGTACCTGAACGCTCAGCCCCGCCCGCCACCAAGCGTCTGAGTTCGCCTCTCGTCGTTCGTGAAGGGTTGTTCGTTCCTAGCTGAAAGCCCGAAACGTTTCACGTCTCACGAGATACGTTTCATGCGAGATGTTTTGGAGTGAACTGTGTCGCTTCAATCTTAGGCGGGAACGTCGACGTATTCGACTTGGCTGCTGGGTGGAGGGATAAAAAGGCCATCTTCCTTGAGACCTTTCAGATGAAACTCTATGGCCTCACGGATGAGGGATTCGGTTTCTTCCACGGTGGCGCCGGTGGCAATGCAACCCGGCAAATCCGGAACATATGCCGCGTAGTTTCCAGGGGCCTTCTCGATCACAATGGCGTAACGCATGTTAGTTCGCTCCCTTTTTCCAACCAGCTTGCTTAAAGATACTATTCAGCGTTCCAGGTGGCAAGTCATCGCTGGGTTTGCCTGCAACGGTCACACGACCCGGCTTCGTCTGGTGCTTGAACTGTCTGTGGCTGCCTTTGGTTGCGACGAGGTCCCAGCCATCCTCTCGTAATCTGTCTAGTACATCGCCAACGTTCACGGCATCAGTTTAACGTAGTCGTTGCAAGAAACCAAACCTGCTTTAATCGTGCGTGAAACCGGTTGGATGCTATTGTCTCTGACACCTCTCGGAGATTTAATGCTTGCGCAGCAAGCGGCTACAGTGAAGGACACAGATCACGGCATGTTCATTGTCTCGTTTGTGCTGATTTCACATGCTGCAAATGGAGATTGTCAAAGTAGGTGACGGCATCGGATTTCGTCCATAGTCCGATCATCCCGGCGTGGAACGTCTTCTCACAGAGATCCAGGGCCTGCTTGTCGTCATAGTAGACGTTTATACGACAGCCTTGATGGGTGACCCGCAGTGTGTGCCACCGCTTCACGTCAATCGTCTGGTTGAAGTTTTCTAACAGGTGTCGAATGCCTTTCTCGACCCGATATACTCGAATGTTTTGTTCCAGCGGGTTGGCTCTTGCCAGATAGTAATTGCGATCATCCGTTGCCCGCCAGATCAGGCCGCCTCCCATGTCTGCTCGTCCCTGAATGGGCAAGAATGAGACTTCAAGATTGAGATCAGCGGCGACAACCTCTTTGACCAGCGTTATCTTGTAGGCATGTTCCGCCCCCTTGGCCATAAGTTGGGCGAGCACATGCGGCGGACTCTTGGCGCGATCCGTCGCGAGGACTTGCCAATCACCTGCTGGTCGTCCATCAAACATCGTTCCAATTGAAAATTCGCTGGGAAGGGTGCCTGGCTCCTCACGATCAAAGTTCCACGCAGGTGCAGGAGCGGTGGTCTCTGCCCGGGTAACCACCGCTCCGAGGGCCAGCTGAAGGGAGGCTATGAAACTCACGACAATCAGCGCCGACGGATTCATATGAGTCACTTCCAGGTTACTTCATCCCAACAGAGGTGGACAAAAGTTTCAAAGGGTGGAAAGTTGTTGGTGTTTTGTTCTTTCGACCGGACCCAGAGATCGATTTCCATTCC
>CAMDRK010000195.1 GCA_945906715.1 Nitrospira lenta | reverse complement strand
GTGCGACGACCACGGGACCACTCCCAACAGAGAACGTGGGGCCCCGCCGCTGCCGTCAGCGACCGCGACAGAGGCCGAGGAGTCGGCGGCCTCTCCAATATGGCGGCCACTGCCCCTCTGACCATCAGTCGTGAATAATGCGGGCTAGGGCCAGTGTTGCGCTGGTTGTTGGCGGCCAGCTGGGGGGCGTTAGCCCGAGAGATTGCGAAGGGCTCGCTCCGCACGGTGCGGACGATGTATCAGGATGTGTTTATGCTCTATCGTCGGCGGGGGCGAGTATTCGGTTGAGGTGGTGACCCAGGACGTCGTCTTTGTCGTTGAAATGTCGATGTTGGTCTGGCCGATTCTGTCTCGGCTCCTCAGTGTGTGTCGTGGCCAAATTGTGTTTTCTGGTGATCCACGGCAGTTGCCCCCGGTCGGATCGGTGTCGGTGATGACCGAGTTACTGGGATGTTTACCGGCACTGGTGTTGCCCCCTTTTCTTCGAGAGGACGGGCCTGAGCGTGTGCGAGTGACGACGGTGAAATGCGGGTCGTCTGGTCATGTGCAGGACAGTCTCGTGCGACGGGTCTTGTCCTGTGTTCAGGAGGGGTCAGAGTGGCAGGTGCTCGCGCCGGTCCATGATGGGGAGTTGGGGGTGCGGCGACTCAATCACCTCTTGCAAGCGGCCGTGAATCCGGAAGGCGTCCCAGTGGGTGCGGGGTTTCGTGTGGGGGATCGGGTGATGGTGACGAAGAACTGCTACACGGTGACCCCGCCGGTCTACAACGGCATGGTGGGAATGGTGGTCGGGCCAGATGGGTCAGGGGTGCGACTCCGTCTTGAGTCAGGCCTGTGGTGACCCTGGATCCTACGATTGTGGAGCTGGCCTATTGTTTGACCATCTATCGGGTACAAGGCAGTCGCTATGATTATGTGTTTGTGGTGATGCCGACTGGTCGAGCGGGGTTTTTGCAAGATCCTCGGTTACAAGAGGTGGCGCGGACACGGGGCCGTGAACAAACCTACATGTTGGTCTGTTGAGGAGGGGGTATGGGAACAGCGCGGCGATCACAGTTGGGGGCGTTAGAAGAGATGGTGCAGAGCCATCTCATGGGTCTTCGGGAGACTCCGCTCGATCTATTGGATAGTCAATGGTTTCATGCCGTCACGGAGTTGTTGATGACGATGCATCCTGAGATTGCGGTTTGGTGGCGGCATCGTGTGAGGCAGGCGTTAGCGCGTCATGCGGTGTTGCATGGGTGTCAGGCGGTGGATCAGTTTGAGCATATTATGGAGGAGGCGCTACGTGCGTGGATGGCGACGCGGTCCTAGCAGGACGCGCGGGGCGGGAGGATCAAAGGCGGTTGCCAGTAATAGCTGATAGGAGTCGGTGGTTGAATCAGGGAGGGTGGGTATGCACTGGGTCCGTCAGGGGTGTGTCATGGGGTTATGTGTGATGCTGGCAGGCGGCCCGAGTGTGGGGTGGGCGTTCTCCCCGGTGAATCTGAATCAAGGGTATCCAACCAGATTGGATGATGCCTATGCGGTGCCGAAGGGCACATGGGTGCTGCAATCGGCACTTCGTGGTGATGTGTTCGATACCCCATCAGGGGCGGAACGCGGTCGACTTCGCAGCACCCATGATCTGCGTCTGGGGGTTGGGGAACGGACGGAGTTGACGCTGGGGGGGACGGGTTTGCGTGGGCCGAAGGATCCGGGGACCCTCGATAATCCTTCGTCGTTGAATGTTGGGGTGATGACACAGGTGTATCGACCGTCTGAGGACTATTCGGCTCTTCCTGCCATTGGCGTGCGTGTGACAGCTGGGATTCCCCTCATGGGCGAACGATCGAATCCATCCTTACAGGTGGCGCTCCTAGGATCGTGGAAGGTCCGCAATGAGTGGTTTTTGAGTACGAATCTCTGGTACGGGGTGGTGCCGGAATTCGAACCCGGTCATTGGGTGTCGGGCCGCACTTACTTGTGGGGTGTAACGACAGGGGCGGCCAAGGCGTTGTCTGCATCGTCGGTTCTGGTCATGAATATCAATGCGAATCAAGATCCTCTTCATACGGGTCAGGCTGGGGGTGAAGGTTGGGTGGTCAGTCCTGAGTTTGGGTATATCGTCGCAGTTGAGACAAATTGGCATGTGGCAGTTGGTGTAAGTCGAGATTTCATGGGTTCGACGGGTCAGGCGCTGGTGCGAACCACTGCAGGAGTCAGTTATGTCTTCTAGCGGCGCGATTCGGTTTGTAAGGCTTATTAAAATACAAACTTAACTGGAAGGGCGGGATGCTCATCGCCGTGCCGCCGCAGTGCACGAGTCGGACGTGTCCGGCCTGCGGCCATATCTCGGCAGATAATCGCCAGACACAGGCTCGCTTTGCGTGAGTGGAATGCGGGTACGAGCATCACGCCGATCTGGTCGGCGCTCTCAATGTCTTAGCGGCAGGGCATGCCGTGTTAGCCTGTGGAGAGTTGGCACAGTCAGGCCGCTCCATGAAGCAGGCACCCACCGAAGCGACTACGCAAGAGCTTGCTCATGTGTAGCGCCGTAGGAATCCCCGGCCTTCAGGCCGGGGAGGATGTCAACTGTTGACCACCGCTGAGGGCGGTGGTAGTCTTACAAATCATGGATAATCAACAGTCTCTCACCATACCCGCTGGTCTCCATCACTTTCTGGAGCAGGCAAGTCAATGGCTCAAACGTCCCATGAATGACGTTGTGTATGATGCCATTGTTCAGTATGTCGCGACAAACACCCCGCAGTCGCTCGCTGATCGCTTGAAAGGGAGCCAGCAAGACCTGGAGCGCTACCACGAGCAAAACCCTGACATGAACAAGGCGATCGAAGCTTTTATCCAAGCAGAGCTCGCTGGGCCAGATCCGCTCGAAGGCATACCGTTCAAGGAAGAACCTCCCATCCAAAAAGAGATCCGCACGCTCTTGCATGGCTGATTGGGATGCGAATAGTCCCCAGCTCGAGGTCAACCTCCGCCAGGTTCTCTCCAACGTCAAAGAGCATGCAACTCAACGATCATCACTGACGCTGAATACCATCCGTGAGTGGCATCGTCAGGTCATGTCTGGGTTAGATGTTCCCAATCGAGATCATATTGGAGCGTTCCGAGGTGAACCGCGTATTCAAGGCATCAATGTCGGAGTGGGCACGGTCGTTGGCGTCGTATCATCAGAAGTTCTAAACGAACTTAGAATATTTAACACCACGCTTCAGAAAGTGATTGGGCGCCTTGACGAACTCGTCCCGTCAGGGGCAATCCCTAACGAGGACGCCGCAGCCGCAGTCTTAGAGCTCTGCGGCTGGGCACATGCAGAATGGGTCCGCATACACCCATTTGTAAATGGCAACGGTCGAACGGCAAGACTGTTAGCGAACTATCTCGCTATGCGATACAGACTTCCACTTTTTGTAAGGCTTAGGCCAAGGCCAGATGGAAACTATGCTGCCGTCGCAGCCATGGCCATGCGTGGAATCTGGGAACCGACAAGCATGTATTTTGCTGAGCTGTATCTGCAACAACTCAAAAGGCCAGAGGACGGATAAGCTGGTGATCACGTCTGGTCGTTAGAAGAAATTGTGGGGCTGCTTGATTGAAACGTTACTGCTGTAGCCGCTTGGTTTCAGAATCTTCCATGTCTTCCTCTTCCCCTTTTGTGCGTTCCCGCATGTAGTTCCCTCCTTCTTCTCTTCATCTCTCGTGTCGTGGGCGAATCCGTATAACCTTTATGAACCCTCGTGCAGTTGTGGGTTGATTCAGAAAGGTGGTGACGGTGTCCAGCGAGAAATCTGTGCAGTGGGTCAACGTCTGCGTCTACGGCGCACTCCTCTCGGTGATCGGGACGGGGTGCGTGGTGACCTCGCGAAGTCCCATGGCCGAGCACGTGCGTGTCTGCGGCAAACTGTATAAGCCACAGACGACGGTGGTGGTCGTCCGTGAAGAGCCCCAGTGGCTCTCCGTCTATGACGATGACTGTTCTGGGTCTTCCTTGGTGTCCCCTCAAGCCAAAACCAAAGAGGAAGGGAAAGCTGAGCTATCCAAGGTGTTGGATGTGGCGTCGTTGCACCTACAGGGATTCCCACGGTTTGTTTCGCCCGGAGTCGGTCCGTCCGTGGGGACGAAGGGGGGCGGTCAGGGTGCGGTGGCCCCTGCAGGGTTGCCTGTCATTCCGATGTCCACGAATGCCAAGTTAGGATCGCCCCTGTCTGTTCAAGCCAGCAGCAGTGAAGGTTCTCGATCCGTTTGTGCACTCGGGCAGTCTCTGCTTCAGACCGATGTCTCGTTTCCGCGTGGTGTTCATGAGGTGTCAGGGCCAGAGCGCGAGAAGTTGAGTCAGCTGCGTGGCCGGCCTATCTCGTATGTCTTGATTGAAGGGCTCACGGAAGTTCCAGGTCTGACCTCCTCGATGGTGCCAGTGGCTCAGGCGAGAGCGCGCGCAGTTCAGCGTGTGTTGCAAGACGCACTGGCGCCGGGTGCCTCCATTCAGCAGGGCCTTCGTGCGGGGTGTTGCACCAAGAAGGGGGAACCTGGTTCAGCAGGGAAAGATGATGTGGGCGTCACCGTATCAGCTTGTATGGGGACGGTGACGGGTCTGAAGAAAGGAGAGACATCCTCTATGGCGAAGTGAGTGGGTGCGCTCTATTTGGTTGGGTGAGCGAGATTGATTGATGGATAGCGGTGGTCATTATCCCGGTATCAGAAACCCAGTGGCACACGAGATCAGGCGTAGTGCTTGGCTCCACTGGCAGTTCGGGGCACTTCCCCGGACGTCTCATTAACTCACGCTCCAAATGGAGCCGTACACGGAGGATGTGTCCATGATGTCCAAGATTCGTAATTATGCACAGAGTACCAAGGGTCGTGTCGTGATGCTGTTGGGTACGCTGGCGATGGTGGCCGTTGCGACATTCGTCGTGGCGGCGATTCCGGCCCATGCCGGTGCTGACGCGACGTTCACTCCGTTGGTGACCTTGGTCACCGGCTATATGACCGGTTCGCTCGGCCTCTTGCTTTCATTGGCCGGGGCGTTGTTTGGCTTGGTGTCCGTCCTGAGCGGTCGGTATGGCCAGATGGCCGCTGGTTTTGCAATGGCTGCGGGATTTTTCTACATCCCCGCCATCTTGCCGACGATCGTCGCCGGATTGGTGTAACCCATGTGCCATGGGGTGGCCTAAGCCACCCCATGGTCGTGTTGGCAATATGAGGTGTGTCGATGGCTGGAACGTTTATCCCTCGGTATCTCGATAATCTTCCGCAGTTCTTGTGGTGGGAAGCCGATGAAATGGCCATCATTTTCGTGGCCTTCATTGTCGGTATTCTATCAAAGCATCTGACGTTGTTTATGGGCGTGGCGCTAGTGTGCGCGTATTTGGTCGGGAAATCGAAGATGGGAAAGAGTGAGGGGTTCATTCTCCATTGGGCCTATTGGTATGGCGTGCCGACATTTCGATTGAAGTATGCCCCAGATGGTCCTGTTCGTGAATTGGTGGAATA
>CAMDRK010000194.1 GCA_945906715.1 Nitrospira lenta | reverse complement strand
CGTCATCACGGGCGTGCCTTGCTCATCGATATAGGAATAGATGGTGGTTGCCGACGCTTCGATTGAAGCCAGCGGCACGACGAGGCACCCCCAAACGGCCAGGAGCCATACCGCAAGAATCCATCGCTTCTGATTATTCCCCTGCTTTGATCCGGAATTCATCATCACAGCTTCTCCTGAACATCTCAGCATTTGTACTCATCCAGTATAGCTTACTTTCCGTATCACGCTGATTAATATAGAGAAACACGCGCCTCCGCTTGACTCTCTCCAATTCACGTTGCTACGATGCGTCGCATCATGCCTCAGACCACCACGGCGATCCATGAATCCATGAATGCCTCTCCAACCGATCTGGAAGAACCAATCCCCTTTATCCGCCGACGCTCGGTTCGGCTTATCATCTATGCCGGGCTTGGGCTGTTTGTTCTCCTCATGGTGATCTGGCCAATGATCGCACAACTTAATGACCCGGATTTTCAAAAACATATCGCGGAACATCGAGTCATGGTCGGGATGTCGAAGGAGCAGGTGCTAGAAGCCTGGGGAGGGCCGCAAACCATCAACACGACGTTCACCAAAGAAGGCATCCGTCGCGAGGAATGGATATTTGAAGATTGGGAAAGTGCTGCGTCGGTGAAACACCGCTATCTATACTTTGAAGAAGGCATTCTCAACGGTGGATGGTTCCAAGGCTCAGGGGAACGGCTTCCCACTCAGTCACCGTCCAATCCGCACAGCCCAAAAGCTCGACCCTAGCAGGATGCTGAAAAGTTCCGCCAGCACGAAGAAGGTTGCGGCTCAGGCTAAGATCGAGAAAAACCGAATCTGACCTTCCCTCATCCTTGACCTCAGCCTACCTCACTGCTGCGGTCACTTATGGCTGCGAAGAAACATCGCGCACCGCCAACCGCAGTCGGCTTAGCAGCACTTCCGCACGGAGCTGGTCGCTCTCGTCGACCATGACGCGCGAGTTGAGAATGGGAAACCCAGGATACAAACTACTCACATGTTCGTTCTGAACGATGTAGGCGATGCCGCTGCCCTCCAGCAAACTTGTAATCATTGCCAGCTCGCCCATACTCTGCGGCTCAGTGAGACGGATCATCGGCATACCGCACACTCCAAGCGCAAACTGCCCAAGAACGATTGAGCGCATTCGTCTCGTTGCTTTTTCTCTTCATCCATTTTAGACTCACCCTCTGGCTAGGGAGTTTCTGTAATTTGAACACGCCGCTCTTTGCCTGGACCACCCGAAACGGTCAATACCCGTTTCCATTCTCGGATCTGATATATCGCCCAGGCAGGAGATTGCCCTTTAAAATAGGCATCCGGGTCTTCCCCGCTGGCATTGAGAAAGATCGGTTCAGTGAAGCCTTCTTCCAACACATAGTCGAGGAGACAGTCGGTCACGAAGCCGGTCCCTCGAAGCGAGACCTCGGCCAACATCGATAGAATGTCTTCCGGGTTTTGAATCGTGATCTGATTCATGAACAGTCCTCCAGACAGTCGAATTGTATCGAGCCACTCACCAGGAAGGCAACAGACATGACACGATCCTTGACGAAAAGTCGATTCCAAGAAGAGCTCTTGCGGATAATGGATCGTAAGCATCACTGGGCCTGGCCGGCATTCGCCGACGGAACAGTCACCATCGATCAGCTCAAGCGCCACTTCCAACAGGAATACAGCGTATACGTGCGTGACTTTCCTGTGTTCCTCGCTCACATTTACGGACAGAATCCCCCGGCTCCGGTTCGCCGGATGCTCGCCGACAATATTTACGAAGAAGACACCGGTGGGCTCTCGCTGGGAAAATCTCACCCCGAATTGTTCCTGACCATGATGGCTGGCCTTGGGCTGCCGTCGAGTGACTTTGACGGGGCACGCCTCTTACCGGCCAGTCAGCGCTACCGTGCATGGCTGGACCGTGTTTCGAGCAACCGGAACTGGGTCATTGGAGCAGCGGCCCTGACTGTTTTCGTGGAAGGCAGCCTGAAAGATCGCGCGGAAATTTCCGCTCCCTCCAAGCCCAAGACTGCCGAAGACATCGAAGCGATCGTCCTCCGCCACCCGCTCGTCAAACACCACGGCCTGCCCCCCGATTCCATGGATCTGATTCGGGCTCACCAAATGGTCGAGGCCGGCCACCGCCATGATGCCTACGCCATGGTGGTGGACTACGCAACAACATACACCCAACAACAAGCCGTACTGAGCTGCCTCAAGAAATGTCTGACGCTCTGGCAAGCCTATCGTGATGCCGTCGCCAAAGCCTGTGGCTTAAAAAAACCTAAATAGCGCTTTGTTCATCTATCCCTCACTCTTGCTTCTTCTCCTCACCATTTGCCATCCGCCAGTAGCCATGAGCGCCATTACTCTGGGCGACATGGCACTGGTGCCTGCAGGAGAATTCCTGATGGGAAATCCGGCCGGCAGCGATGGCCTTCCCGACGAACAACCTCAGCGCCTCGTCTACACAGCACCATTCTGGATTGACCGCTATGAGGTCACGAACGATGCCTATGCGCGGTTTGTCCGAGCAACCAGGCACCGTGCGCCGGCACACTCGACCCCTGCATCCACATTGTGGGAAAACAATGCGCCGATCTCCGGTATCGGCGCCCATCCCGTAGTCAATGTCAGTTGGGAGGATGCCGTGGCCTACTGCACCTGGGATGGTAAACGCCTGCCGACTGAGGCGGAATGGGAAAAGGCCGCACGCGGAGCCGATGGCCGTCGCTACCCCTGGGGGAATGAGTGGGACTTCAAAAGGGCCAACAGCGCCAGCTATTGGGCAGGACGAACCATCGACTTTCAGAGCGGAGCAGACTGGGATGCCTTTTGGATCAAGGGTGACGGCGCACAGATTGCAAAAGAAAAAGGGCTCAAAGGCAGCGTGCTCACCCTGCCGGTCGGCAGTTTTCCCGCGAGCGTCAGCCCGTACGGATTGCACGACATGGCAGGCAACGTCGCGGAATGGGTGCAGGATTGGTATAACCCGAACTACTACAGAGAGGCCCCTCTCTCAGATCCCCAGGGACCTTCGCGCGGGGCGATTAAAGCGATGCGGGGCGGATCCTGGCTCAAGCCGGCTATCAGTCTTCGCGCGAGTGATCGAGACTGGGGCACGATGGACAGCCGCCCAAGTGGTACAGGATTTCGCTGCGCCAAAGATGAATTCTAATGCGGCTTCGACCTGGCGAATCAGCCAGTATGTTTTGCACTCCTGCCATAGGCATATACCACTACCATTAGGACTACGCCAGACGGAAAGAGTAGACATCCATGGACGACTCTCAGGATTTCAAGGTCTTCGCCGACCAGCTTGCCGACATCGCGCGCTGGGCCTACCGTAAAGGCTGGGCTCCGGCAACCAGCACGAATTACAGCATGCGATTGCCCGCGCATGCAGCGCCGGCCTTTTGCGCCATCACCAGTTCAGGCGTGGATAAAGAAACCTTCGAACCTGATCAGGTTCTTGCCGTCGACCAGTTTGGCGTGCCCGTGAACGGCTGTACGTTGCAGCCTTCCGCAGAAGCACTCCTGCATGTCATGCTCTACCATGCGACGGGGGCCGGCGCCGTGTTGCATACTCATTCGTTAGCTGCAGCATTGCTGTCCCGATCTGCGGGAGCATGCGATGGCCTGAAGTTCTCCGGATGGGAATTACTCAAAGGCCTCGACGGGATCGAAACTCACGATTGTGAGGTTGTCCTACCGGTGTTTCCAAACTCGCAAGACATACCGGCATTGGCCGCTCACATCGAGACCCGTCTCCCGCGTACGCAACCCTGCTATGGGTTTCTCTTGGCCGGACATGGGCTCTATGTATGGGGAAAGGATATCGCAACGGCGAAGCGTCATCTGGAAGTGTTTGAGTTTCTCTTGCAATGTGAGCGGGAGGTACGACGCCATGGCTACCCTGCGAATGCCTGACAAGAACATGCTGCTCGCCGACGAGCAGGAGATCCGCCTGTTTCTCGACCAGCGCGGAATCTTCTACCAACGATGGCCGACAGACACCGGCCTTCCGAGCGACGCGACCGACACACAAGTGCTGGCAGCCAACAATCACTGGCTCAAGCCCTTCATGGAGAAACATGGGTATCAGACTTCGGATATCGTACGAGTCACACCCCACACGCCGAATCTCCCTGCCATACGAGACAAATTCCTACGGGAGCACACCCATTCAGAGGACGAGATCCGCTACTTCGCCCAGGGGCAAGGACAGTTCTGGTTCCATAAGGAAGGCCTAGAGGATGAGGTATTCGCCTTGCTCTGCGAGCAGGGAGATCTCATTTCTGTTCCCGCCGACACGAAACATTGGTTCGATCTCGGCAACCACCCCAACGTCTGCGCGATCAGAGTGTTCACCAACCAGGCCGGCTGGGTGCCCCAATACACCGAATCCGGCATTGAACAACGCTATCGATAACGTCGGACTATGATTCGCTGCGTGCTCATGGATATCGAAGGGACCATTATCTCCGTGGCATTCGTCCGAGAGGTTCTCTTTCCCTATGCAAAGCATCGATTAGCAGCCTTCCTGCGAGAACAGCGGGATGTACCGGCCCTTCGCCAATGGGCGAAAGCCTGTCAGGATACCGTGGCCCAGGAGCGTGGGCGACATCCGTCTTATGAAGAGCTCCCCGGCATCCTCTGTCGGTGGATCGAAGAGGACCGCAAACACCCGGGGTTGAAGGCCATTCAAGGCATGATCTGGCATGAAGGCTACCGAGCCGGCGCCTTTACGCCTGGTCTGTATGAAGCTGTGTTTCCTGCGCTCAACCGTTGGCGCAGCAACGGTCTCCGGCTAGCCCTTTATTCTTCGGGATCGGAACAGGCGCAACGTCTACTCGTTGGACATACGACCGACGGCGATCTCACAGGCCTGTTTTCCAACTTCTTCGATACGAGCATAGGAGCAAAAACCGAGACGGCTTCCTACCGGCGCATTGGCCAGATACTCACCCTCTCCTCTAAAGACATTCTCTTTCTGTCGGACATCGAGGCGGAATTAGATGCAGCCGCAAAGGCTGGCTTCAATACGACGCAGATTGTGCGGGCTGGCACCAATGCAGGCACTGCCCATCCGGTCTGTTCGAACTTCGGCGATATGGCGCACTTCGATCGTTCAGATCCCCTACCTTGCTCTTCTGAGCGAACATAGAGAACCTTCGTCGTCGCTCTCGCGGCGCGCGGAGCCCAGGGGACTGGCTCCGCCGTCTTCGGCGGTGCCTGTCCCACTCCCAGAACAGGGACAGGCGCCAGGAAGAAGGGCGCCAGTCCCCAATAGTACGTTGAAGGTTTGAGGGCCGAGCCCGCAGACCGAAGGCTCGTCGTAGCAACGGATCGGCGATTGCAGCAGACGTGTTCATGAATAATGCGGGTTAGATCACTCCGTTGCGGCGGCGACGGCCCGTTCAAAGCTCTGGCGGAGAGCAGTGACCGCCTGCTGCTCACCAGCCAACACTCCACATTCGATCAGCACTGCCAGACGAGGGCATGGATCGATGCAA
>CAMDRK010000193.1 GCA_945906715.1 Nitrospira lenta | reverse complement strand
AGGATATGGAGTCAGCCATTCGCAGAGAAAAACAGATGAAGAAATGGAACAGGGGCTGGAAGTTGGAACTGATCGAGAAGCAGAATCCGGACTGGAGAGATTTGTGGGAGGGAATTCTTTGAGCCGTGTATTCCCGAAGGGTTCAAGGGGGGATACTGGATTCCCGCTTTCGCGGGAATGACGAATTGTACCCACTCACTTTGGAGAAGACCCATAAAGGAAGGACCGGGCGTGCATATGAAAGGAATCATGTCATGAAGGTGCTTGTTGCGACGGATGGATCGAAATATGGAGGATGGTCATTGAACTGGGTGGCCAAACTGCCGTTCGTCGAGCCGCCAACGGTCATGGCGCTCCATGTACTGGATAACGCCAAGCTTCTTTTGCCGTTTCGGACGAAGTTAGAGACTCAGCGCGTGGAGGCGCATGCGGCAAGAGCCCTTAAGGAAATCACCAAGCAGTTGAGATTACTGAAGCTCGATGGCGCGGCCCGCAAGGAGCAAGGAGCGGTCTCCCAGACGATCTTGAAACGGGCGCCGAAACGGGACGGGCTCCTGGTCGTGGGCAGTCAAGGCCTCGACGCTCTCGACCGCTTCCTGCTCGGCAGTGTCTCGACCAAACTCATCCAGCATGCGACCTGCCCGGTGCTCGTCGTCAAGGGCGAGGCGCCTCCGTTGCGGCGGATTATTCTGTCGACCGATGGATCGGAGGCCTCGGCCAAAGCGCTGAAGTTTATCCTGGCCAAGTTTCGTCCGGATCGATCGATCAGCAAGGGGAGGCGCGCGCCGATTCATGTGACGGTGGTCCATGTCATAGCGCCACACCCGTTGGCCCCCATCGATGTCGGAATGACGATACCATGGATCAAGCAGCGGGGGCTGAAGGTAAAGGAGACAGGCCGGAGCTTGGTCGAACAGAGCGCACAGAAGCTGATCGAGGCGGGATTTACGGCTGAAGCTTTCTGTCGGCTTGGTAATCCTGCTGATAAGATCATGAAAGTGGCATCTCAACAGCATGCCGATCTGATCATGATGGGAGCCAAAGGGCTGTCCGACATCGACCGGTTTCTCCTCGGGAGCGTGTCGACGAGGGTGGTCCAGCACGCGCATTGTGCCGTGCTCGTTGTACGATGACAGAGCAAACGCGCTGAGAGATCAAACGAAAGGACGGAGAACATGAAAGTCGTTGTTGCGACGGATGGATCGAAGTATGGGCAATGGGCGCTGAACTGGGTAGGCGCGTTGCCACTTGCCGAGCCGGCAACGATAACGGCGCTGCATGTGCTGGATGTCGCCACGCTCCGTGCGCCGTTTCTCGCGCAGCCGGTCATGGCCGGCACTGAACGGTACATCCAAGAGGAAGTCCAGCGCATGGAAGCTCGTTCAGTCAAAGCACTCAAGGAGGCCAGACAACAGTTGGCCTCGCTTAAGCTCAAGGGCAGGGCCTGCAAGGATCAAGGACCGGTTGCACCGACGATATTGAAGCATGCGCCGAAACGGGACGGGCTTCTGGTGGTGGGCAGTCAGGGCCTCGACGCCCTCGACCGCTTCATGCTCGGCAGCGTCTCGACAAATCTCATCCATCATGCGACCTGCCCCGTGCTTGTCGTCAAGGAAGAGGCGGCGCCATTGAGGCGGATTCTCTTGGCGACCGATGGATCGGAGGCATCGACAAAAGCGCTGAAGTTTGTCCTGGCCAAGTTTCGGCCGGATGGTTCGATCGGCAAGGGCGGGCGCGCGCCGATTCACGTGAGCGTGTTCCATGTCTTGCCGTTGGTCATGTATCCCGGGCTGAAGGAAGGAAGCAAGACATTACTCGAACAGAGCGTGGAGAAGCTGGTCAGGGCGGGATTTACGGCCGAGCCTCTCTGTTACCTTGGTAATCCAGCCGAGGAGATCATAAAGGCAGCCTCCCGACAGAAGGTCGATCTGATTGTGATGGGGGCCAAAGGGCTTGGCGCGATCGCCCGGTTTCTTCTTGGGAGCGTGTCGACGCGAGTCGTGCAGCACGCAAAAAGCTCCGTGCTCGTCGTGCGATGACAGGGCAACGCCGCAGCTTCTGAGATAGGCTGAGGTCAAGGTTGAGCGAAGATCAGGCTCTCTTTTTCTCAACCTTAGCCTGAACCTCAACCTTCTTCATGCTGGCGGACTTTTACTGCATCCTGCTAATAGGTTCCCCACGCGAAATACTCTCCCTGAGACTTACCTCTCATTCTGCCAGCCACATCGTGGGCGACAAGGAGCTGTTGCATCATCGCAGGGGTGTTGCCACTGTCTGAAATCTGCGGCCATGTCACCTTTACTCTGTATTGTTCCTCTGAGGATTTCGTCACGACAAACATGTGTGAGAGCGGAGGATTAGGCGTGTCGGTGACTTCGAACCCTTTGAATTTTCCGATCAGGTAGTCTCGAATAACTTGTTGATTCTCTTCGACGAAGGCGTCTTCTGTTGCTTTGCTCATAGAGTCATCCTCCGATGGGGGCGAAGTCTATTAACAGCGGGGAAAGGCCAATGCCTTGAGTATCGCAGGAAACTGCATCTTCTCCAAGCCATCACGCAATCGAGTCAACGGAGTGAGTTCCCTGTGCGTATACACCGTGCTCATTTACCCTTCGGCTTCCACTCCTGCGCCAGCTTTTGCGCCTCGGCGATCTGGGCAGGGGTCATCTGGCTGGTGATCGTATTACGGAGTTCGTTTGCCGGCTTATCTCCGTTCGTTGCCGCCAGGCTGTACCACTTATACGCTTGGACAATATTCTGCGGTACCCCTTGACCCTCATCGTAGATGATAGCCATTTTCGTTTGAGCGAGAGCCTCTCCTTGGTCTGCAGCCAGACGGAACCATCGCAGAGCCTGCTGATAGTCTTTCGGGGTTCCCTCTCCGTTAAAATACAACGTTCCCAGGCTGAACTGCGCCTTGGCCAGTCCCTGTGCGGCCGCTTTTGCATACCACTGCCGTGCCAGGACATCGTCCTGCGGCACCCCTCGGCCTTTGCGATACAGCACTCCAAGGTTGTACTGCGCGAGGGCATTTCCCTGCTCGGCAAGCGGCCGCCATTCATGCAAGGCTGTGGCGTAGTCTCCACTGGTACTGGCATCCATACCAGCCTGAAAGTCCGCCCATGCGGGCACGGCGAGACAGATGATCGACAACACAAATGTGATGGTGAATCGGATCGACATAGGCACCTCTACTGTGCGTTCATTCCCAGGCTCGCTCTACGGAAAGATCCATCCTGTGCGGCTTCGACGGTTCCCACGAAGTCCCCACTCTCGCCTATTCCCACGCTTTTTCACCACGTTTCAGGAGACTATTCAGGAGCCGCTTCATCTTGTCCTTGGCCTTCTCCCGGCGCCGGTGCTGGCGTTCGGCCATGCGTCCTGCAACGAAGGCTGCCCGCACATTCGTCGATCGTTTGAGAAAGGCCTGGATATAGGCTTCAGCCTTCAAGGCGTCTTGGTGCAGGCCTAAAAGATCCTGCACGGCGCGGGTTTTGTCGATGAAGCGCGTGGCGGATTTGCCGACCGTCGATTCCGCAAGTTCGGCGGCATAGCGGGCCCGTTTGGTGTTGATTCTGATCCTGTGAATATTGGCATTGTTGGGTCTGTCACCAGCCTGTTGAATCACCTTTTGTAACTTTCTAAACTCCTGCTTGGCGAGGTCGTGCAAGGTCGCGGTGGATTCGATGGCGGTAGGGTCGTTCGGCGCTTCCCGGAGCAGCCTGATGAGGTCGAGATAGCGTGGGCCCTTCAGCTTGCTCAATAGTATGTCCTGGGCATTGTTCCGTTGGGTTTCCAGATGGGCGATGAACGGGGTCAGAGTCCGGCGGTCTCGCGCATCCAACTCGGCTGATTCCTCGCGGAAATAGGCCAGTTGCACATCAAGGTCGCGGGCCGGTCCCAGGAGTTCGCCGAGCCAGCGCAACTCATCCCGCAAAGAATTGACCCATTCAGGTATCAGCAGGGGCATGGCGGCCCGCAAGACAGTGCGCAATTGTCTTGTGGCCACGCGCATTTGATGCAAACTTTCCGGCTCTCTACCAAGCCTTACACCTGGGTCGTGCGCGCACAGCCATCGGGCATGCCGTGCGAGGGCCCACCGCACATGATCTAAGGCCGGCGCATCCGGTTCTGGCTGTGATCCATGGCCGGGAACCGCCAAAGAAAGTGCGCGAAACAGCTTGGGGTGTCCATCATGATCCTCTGCTCCCGCTCGGCGGAGTTGCTGTTCGAGATCTGGCAATGCGCGGTCCTTGCCGTTCACCTGCTCGATTTCAAGTTCTCGAAAGCGCTGAAGCACCGCTCCGTCCTTCATGACGGACACCTGGTCGAGCGTGACGTCGGCGACCGTGGCACGGTCTATGTGCACATGAACGCCGGCCCGCCAGACTCGCAAGGTCGCCACAGGCACGAGTTCCCGCTGTCCGAGCTGGAGCAAAAGCAGATCGCGAAACAATGCTGGTGGAAGTGGCCGGCGATCGACCAGTTCCACTTCCTGCCGGTCCTCCGCCAGAGGGAGTTTCAGTTGCCAGGCCTGTTTCCCATGTTCGATTCGATGGCGAAGGGTGATCCCTGCATGGGCGAGGTCGTATTGGGAAGTATCGAAGTAGGTTGAGGTTAGCAGATGTCGCGGAATTGCAGTGCCGGGGAGCTTGGGGAGACGAAAACGGTCATCGACCGACAGTTTGATTTCACGCTCGACTGTGGATGTAACAGTCGGGTGGACCGCAACCGGATTCGGCGATTTCAAGGAAGGTTTGTTAGCATCAGTCATCACGGTCTCCTCGCGGGACCGTTACTGTTGCAGATCGAAAGGGAAAGAATCAATCCATAACTGGTTTATTTGGTTCATTTAGTTTGTTTGGTTCATCTGGTTCAACCAAATAAACAAGACAAACTAAACAAACCAAATAACGGTCTTTGTTCTGCTAGAAGTGATACGCGATACCGGCCACAGCGTTGATGGCGCTGTAGACGCCGCTGAATCCAAAGCCGGCAGGATCGAGGTTCGTGATCGTGGCGTAGTTGTACTTTCCTTCCACAAAGAACCCCCATTCCTCAGTTGCCAGTATTTTCAGCCCCGCCTGTGCGTTGAGTCCCGGCACCACTTGGCGACCGTCGATCTGGCCCGAGCTGCTGAAATGGAAGGCCCCGCCTCCGATACCGACGTAGGGCTGGAAGGTGGTCCCTGGATAACGAGCCACCACATTGAAAAGGACGGTGATAAGACGCATTGAGCCTCCTACCCGAACCGCATTAGGGTCATCCTTTGAGGTAGTGAGGTTTTCCTGAACCGAGCATTGTGTCGTTGGTGGTGGCGCAGGACAAGCCCCCGGAGCATGGCCTGGGCCCAGGATAAATGTAATGTCCTGGTCCGTCGCAAGGGTCTGTGTTTTGATCGTCGGAGTCGTCGTAAAGGCCTCTAACTCTACCCCCAGCCAAGAAAAACCTTCTTCTTTGAAGAAGTATCCAGCCTTCCCACCATAGAGAGCAGACTGTTTGAGGGACAGGTCTGAAGTGTGGAAG
>CAMDRK010000192.1 GCA_945906715.1 Nitrospira lenta | reverse complement strand
GGGGCTGCTTGCCGGTGTAAGAACCGGTCGGTTATGATGGCCGGACTTTCTTTGCCAACACAGCGGATTCGAGCCTGGAGACGGATCGTATGAGTGCATCGTTAGAAGCCTTACTGCATGAACGCATTCTGGTCCTCGATGGGGCCATGGGGACCATGATCCAGCAGCGAAAACTGGATGAGGCCGCGTTTCGTGGCGAGCGGTTCAAAGATGTGAAGAAAGATCAGAGAGGGCACAATGATCTGTTGAACCTGACGCAGCCTACTATCATCGAGGAGATCCATCGCCAGTACTTCGAGGCCGGCGCTGACATCGTGGAAACGAATACATTCAATGCGCAAGCCATTTCACTGGCCGATTATGGCATGGAGTCGTTGGCCTACGAGATTGCAAGAGCCGGAGCGGAATGTGCCAAGCGTGCCGCGAAGCAGGTCCAGGTTGCAGCACCTGGCCGTTCCTGCTTTGTCGCCGGCGCGATTGGGCCCACGACGAAGACGTCGTCTATCTCGACTGATGTCAACGATTCGGCAGCGCGCGGTACGACGTATGACGAACTGGTGGCAGCCTACTACGAGCAGGTCCGTGGCTTGGTCGATGGGGGAGTCGATATCTTGTTGGTCGAGACCATTTTCGATACGCTCAATGCCAAAGCCGCCTTCTTTGCCATCGATAAGCTTTTCGACGATCGCCACATCAGGCTCCCTCTCATGGCCTCGGTGACGTTTATTCAGGCCGGCAGTAATCGTGGGGTGACGGGCCAAACGATTGAAGCCTTCTGGAATTCCATTTCCCATGTGCCGTTGCTGAGCGTCGGCATCAACTGTGCGTTAGGTCCCAAGGAAATGCGCCCGTTGATTGAAGAGCTTTCACGCCTGGTCCCGATATCTGTGAGTAGCCATCCGAATGCCGGGCTGCCCAATCCATTGCTGCCGACGGGATTTCCTGAAACACCCGATAGTTTGGCGCCTCAATTGAGAGAATGGGCGCAGAGCGGTTGGCTGAATATCGTCGGAGGTTGTTGCGGGACGACACCGGGACACATCAAGCTAATTGCCGAGGCCGTGAGAGGGCTGCCTCCGCGCGTCCCAGCCTCGGTGGAGCCATCCACCCGCTTGAGCGGGCTGGAAGCAGTGACGATCAGGCCTGAATCGAATTTTGTCAATATCGGTGAACGGACCAACGTGACTGGGTCACCGGCTTTCTCCAAACTGATTCTGGCAGGCGATTATGAAGCCGCACTCTCGGTGGCGCGGCAACAAGTCGAGGGGGGCGCCCAGATTATCGACATCAATATGGACGAAGGCATGCTCGACTCCCAGGCTGCTATGGAGAAGTTCCTACGATTGGTCGCATCGGAACCTGATATTACTCGTGTGCCCATCATGGTGGACAGTTCGAAGTGGGACATCCTCGAAACAGGATTGAAAAACATCCAGGGTAAGCCTGTCGTCAATAGCATCAGCTTGAAAGAAGGCGAAGCCAAGTTCCTTCAGCAAGCCACGTTGGTGCATCGCTATGGGGCTGCCGTAGTGGTGATGGCTTTCGATGAGCGCGGCCAGGCCGACACCTATGAGCGCAAGATCGAGGTTTGTGAGCGGGCCTATCGCCTTCTCACGGAACGTATTGGTTTTCCGGCTCAGGACATCATCTTCGATCCAAACATCCTCACGGTGGCGACTGGCATCGAGGAGCACAATAACTACGCAGTGAACTTCCTCGACGCCACGCGCTGGATCAAGCAACATCTTCCGCTGGCAAAGGTCAGCGGCGGCGTCAGCAATATTTCCTTCTCGTTTCGCGGCAACAACCGTGTGCGCGAGGCGATGCATGCGGCGTTTCTCTATCACGCTGTCAAGGCCGGTCTGGACATGGGTATTGTGAACGCCGGGCAATTGGCGGTGTACGAGGAGATTCCAAAAGACCTCCTGGAACTGGTCGAAGATGTGCTGCTGAACAGACGTCCGGATGCGACCGAACGACTGGTGACGTTTGCCGAAACCGTCAAGCAGCAGGGCAAAGTGGTGGTGAAAGACGATGAGTGGCGGGCCGGCACGGTCGAAGAGCGGCTTTCCCATGCGTTGGTGAAAGGCGTAACCGACTATATCGAGCAGGACATCGAAGAGGCTCGACAAAAATACGACAAGCCGCTGCATGTGATCGAGGGGCCGCTGATGGCTGGAATGAACATCGTGGGGGATCTGTTCGGGTCCGGGAAGATGTTCTTGCCACAAGTGGTCAAGAGCGCCAGGGTCATGAAGAAAGCCGTCGCCTACCTTATGCCGTTTATGGAGGCGGAGAAGAAAAGAACAGGCGCGTCGAGCTCGAATGGCAAGATCCTGCTCGCGACGGTCAAGGGCGATGTGCATGACATCGGGAAGAACATCGTCGGGGTGGTCCTGGGATGCAATAACTACGAAGTGATCGATCTTGGGGTGATGGTGTCTTGTGAAAAGATATTGGCAGCGGCACGCGAACATGGGGTCGCGATCATCGGGTTAAGTGGGCTGATTACCCCGTCGCTGGATGAAATGGCGCATGTGGCGCGCGAGCTGACGCGCGAGGGCTTTGATCTACCGTTACTCATCGGCGGCGCCACCACAAGCAAAGCCCATACGGCTGTGAAGATCGCTCCGGGCTATAACCATTCCGTAGTCCATGTGCTGGACGCCTCCAGAGCGGTAGGTGTTGTGGGTAGTTTGGTGAATGCCGACTTGCGGGCTGACTTCGCCACAAAGGTTCGTACCGATTACGATCAGATACGCCAGACTCATCAGGACAAGGGAGCGAAAACTCTTTGGACGTTGGAACGGGCGCGAACCAATCGATTCCAATCGAATTGGGCTGAGATCAATATTCCCATCCCGGCGTTTACGGGAACGAAAATAATGTCGCAACAGCCGTTGGATCAGCTGATTGACTATATCGATTGGTCGCCGTTTTTTCACACCTGGGAATTACGCGGGCGCTACCCGACCATTTTTAATGATCCTGTCGTGGGCCCAAAGGCCAAGGAGTTGCATGACGACGCGTTGGCCTTGCTCCGCAAGATTGTGGATCAACGACTATTCACCGCCAACGGGGTCTACGGATTCTTTCCCGCCAACAGTCAGGGCGACGATATCGAAATCTTCACCGATGACCGTCGAACGACAGTCTTAACGACGTTTCACACGCTGCGTCAGCAATCGGAGAAGCCGCAAGGGCAGAACAGCTTTGCGTTAGCAGATTTTGTCGCGCCGAAAGAGTCCGGGCGTGGTGATTATGTCGGAGCCTTTGCCGTGACGACCGGAATCGGAGTGGATGTCTTATGTAAAGAGTTCGAGCGTGACCACGACGATTACAATTCCATCATGGCTAAAGCGTTGGCCGATCGTTTAGCCGAAGCCTTTGCGGAGTTTCTCCATAAGCAGGCGCGTGATGCCTGGGGCTATGGCAAGAGCGAGGCTCTCTCTACCGAAGACTTGATCCGTGAAAGGTATCGCGGCATCCGTCCCGCGCCAGGGTATCCGGCTTGCCCTGACCATACAGAGAAACGGTTACTCTTCGATCTCTTGTCCGCAGAACAGCAGACAGGCATCACCCTGACTGAAAGCTTTGCGATGTGGCCTGCGGCCTCGGTCAGCGGGCTCTATTTCGCCCATCCGGAGGCCAAATATTTTGCGGTGGGGAAGATTGGGAAAGACCAAGTGCTCGACTATCAGGCCCGAAAAGGGATGCCGCTTTTAGAGTTGGAACGATGGTTGGGGCCCAATCTGAACTATGAACCCGCTGGAAATTAGGGGCGCGAGACGGGCGAGAATGGCGAAACAGGCAAGGGTTCGAGGTCCGAAGTTCGAGGTTTTTTGAACTTCGAACCCTGAACTTCGAACTTCAAATTGCGCTTCATGCGCTACGGGCTAAGAAGCTTCTGCTAATAGGGTGTCTTGGACTGGCACCCTAATTGCCGCCGTCAGCGCCGATTTAATCCACCGATATCGTTCTTCTGCCCAGCGATTTACGTCTTCTGAATCAGTAAAGACCAGCTCCCAGGCTTTGGCGGCGTCGAGCATCAGCAACTGGTGTGGGTGATTATTCCCGGACACATACACCACGAGTACCGCAGATTTGCCGGTGAGGCTGATATCCGTAAATACGTGCAGCACGGCGCCATCCGGTAAGGTGATATCACGTGAAGCGGCCTCAACGAGGGGATGGTACAGCCGCTGAAGAAATTGGGACGTCACTTCGTAGGCATTGGTCGCGCTCAATAGGCGTGGATTCGGTTTTTCTCCAAACAGGTTCTCGGTCAGATAGGTCGCAGCCTCCCAGGTTGGCATGACTCCGGATGTGACCAAGGATTCGCACAGATAGGCGATCCAATTGCGTGTCACCCGCTGTTTGCGCGCCGCCGTTACCTTCTTTGCCATAATCGGCAATCCCTTCGCTTGCATGAAATATTAATATTGTGGGTACAGGGCCTGGAGTCTGTGCGTGGGGCTGTACCTGACGAGATGAAGGAAGTATATCGGCGGGCGGAAAAGTGGTCAACGAAATGACGAAAAGGAAGCTAGGCTTCGGGAATCATTGTGCGCGGTAGCTGGTCGGCGTACTGGTCATGGATGAGCGTAATGTCGCTCAGTGAAGCAAAGAAGACATCGAGGAGCTCCGGGTCGAAATGCTCCCCCCGATGCTTGGTCATAAGATCGACGGCGTGATCGAGAGAGAAGGCCGGCTTATAGACGCGTGCAGTCGTGAGTGCATCGAAAGCGTCGGCGATTGCGGCGATCCGTCCTTCCACGGGAATGGCCTCGCCTTTTAGCTTGCGGGGATATCCATTGCCATCCCAACGTTCATGGTGGGTCCAGGCGATTGAAGCTGCGACCTTGAGGATTTCCGCATCCGATCCGCTGAGGATGCGATAGCCGATTTCCGCATGTTGAGAAATGACAGTGAACTCTTCCGGTGTGAACTTGCCAGGCTTGAGGAGCACATGATCCGGTGTGCCGATTTTTCCGATGTCGTGCATGGGACTGGCGGTGCGGATCAAGTCGCAGCGTTCGGAGGACAGTCCATATTTCCTGGCGAGTAATTCGCAATAATGGCTCATGCGCTGAATATGTTGTGCCGTGGCGCTGTCCCGGTATTCGGCGGCAATGGCGAGTCGTTGAATCGTTTCCTCTCGTGAGAGACGCAATTCCTTTTCGCTGAGCTCGAGCCAATCGAGCGCTTGTTGGAGGGCCATCGTCCTGGTTCTGACGACATCTTCCAGGTTTTCCCGGTGCAGGCGATTTTCAAGTTCAAGCCGGCGACGGCGGAGCGCATTGGCGACGTCGATCATGACTTCATTAGACTCGAACGGCTTGACGATGTATCCAAAGGCGCCCATGTCCAGCGCAGCATTTGCCAGCACCGAGCTGTCAAGACCGGTAACCATGATGACTGCGGTGTGAGGATGCTGACTCAGGGTGTTGCGGGCTAGATCCATGCCCGACTCACCGGGCATATTCACATCGCACAACATCAAGGCAAAGGGTTGTTCGTCGAGCTGTACCCGTGCCTCACGCGC
>CAMDRK010000191.1 GCA_945906715.1 Nitrospira lenta | reverse complement strand
ATCCGCGCCCGGATGCATATCTTGTCCGAAGCCTATGATGCCGAGGGACTCACGATACGGGTGCGATCGACCCCTGAGGACCTGACAAGTATCAAAAAGAAGCTCGCGCGATGAGCGCGGATTTCGCCATCACCCGACTCGCCTTTGACTGTCCGTCCTATTTCCCTTGAAGGCCTTCATCGTGGAACCCCTTGATCAGGCGTAGGCCTGCAGTAAGGGTCACGAGGGTCAGGCATGACTATTGACTTATTTGAACTGGTCGCGTCCACTCCCTTCGGAGTCGGCAGCCCCTTCAGTAATCAATCGGCGATGAATCCATACGTAACGGACAGCCCCACGGCTCTTTGCTCGTCTGTCTTGTTCGTCTGGTCTATCTGGTTCCTCTGGTTCTACTGATGGGGATTCCGGTCCGGCCAATAAGACAGACCAAATAGACCAGATAAACGAGATAGACCAGTTTCGGCTCTCCACGTGATCTTAGGACGGCTGTCGCGTGCCAAGATGACGAATGCTGCGAAATAGAGTACAGTTCCAGTGTCTCAGGAGGTTCATGTATGGCTGACCGAGTAACCGACTCCATTCTGGTCCAAGAGACCATTCGCGAAATGGTGCGTCGGATTGCTGCCCAATTTCATCCGGACAAAATCATTTTGTTCGGATCACACGCGCGAGGCGAAGCAGGCCCAGACAGCGATGTGGATTTGCTGGTTGTGATGCCGGTGGAGGGGTCGAAGCGCCAGAAGGCCAGCGAAATTGATATGGCCCTGGCGGACCGGTTGGTTCCGCTCGACCTCCTTGTGGTCACCCCAGAGGAATTCGAACGAGGACGCGACCAGATTGGATCGGTCCTGCAGCCTGCGGCGCGGGAAGGACGAGTCCTGTATGACCGCGCAGCCTGAGGAGCAGCTTCTGCGGGTTCGCCAGTGGATGGAGAAGGCGGACCACGACCTCCAGAATGCGGAACACACCCTCACCCTCCACGACGACGATTGCCCCTTCGACACGGTCTGCTTTCACGCGCAGCAGTGTGCCGAGAAATACCTGAAAGGGTGGCTTGTCTATCGTAATGTGGACTTTCCGCGTACGCACGATCTTGTTGTTCTGGCTCGACAGGCGGAGGGGGCTGGATTGCGCGGAACGAGTCTTGGTGACGTCCAGCCACTGAACCGCTACACGATCGAAGCACGCTATCCGGGAGACTGGGAGCCGATCGAACGGCCCGAAGCCGAGCAGGCTGTGACCCTGGCTCGTCGTCTGCGAGCCGCTGTGCGTGCCTTATTCTCTCCTGGTGTTCTTCCAGGGAAGGAGTGAGGCTCGTCGGAACCTTGGTACAAAGTTGCGATGCCGCGAGCGGAAGTCCGCGAGGGCAAAAACGGAGTCATTCACCATTTCCCGCTGCACCAAGGCCCAGTTGCTGGAATTCCTCTACGGGGACTAGACTGACGCTTAGGTATAGGTTGAATGTGAGGGCTTGCGATGTGGGTCGCGTTCCTTCTTTTGTTCCTGCCGCTCTCCGTCTACGCGGAAGATCTCGGCGAGTTGAGCGCGAATCCGTACAATCCTAATTCCACGTCCAATCCCTACGGAGCTGGCAGCCCCTTCAAGCCTGACGGTATCAACAATCCCTTCTCCCCCTACGGCAGTCCGTTCAGCAATCAATCGGCGACGAATCCCTATGCGACTGACGCCCCACGGCTCCTTGTTCGTCTGTCTGGTTTCTCTAGTCTATCTGGTTTTTCTGGTTCTTCTGGTTGATTTTCCGATCCGGCCAACAAGACAGACCAAATAGACCAGATAAACGAGATAGACCAGTTTCGGCTCTCCGTTCTCACCGGACTCGATCAAGAATCCCTACGGCCGCGGCCTTCGGATTGAAGGAGGCTGATCCATTCGCTGAACCTCTCCACATGATCTCATGGCTGCTTGACACCTCGGTCCTACAACTCAGCTCACGTCTTGAAGCTTTAAGACGCTTCATTGGGAAGCCTCCGACCCTCCGGGGAATTCCTATCATTATTTCACCTCGCGGCTGGGCATAGCCTTAGAAGCATTTCCCTTCCTCTTGTCGTAGCAAATTGACATAGCGGATTGGCAATGATACTTTCGACCACAAATGTATCGCTGCGACCGCAGAAGAAGATGAAAGTATCATAGGACGAACTGCTGTATGAATCCTACTGATTTTACAGAGGAAAAGAATGGCCGACTCATTAAGACCCAGCGTGACTATTGGGCCTTTCTCCCGAATCCCCTTCCGCCCCAGCTCACGCTGAGCTGGGATTTGGTCAATCAACTGTCTGAGGCCGATCGCGCCCTCAGCGAACTCGCAGGAACCGCGCGCACCTTACCCAACCCACACTTGTTAATCGGGCCGTTCATCAGACGCGAAGCCGTACTCTCCAGTCGCATCGAGGGCACCCAAGCGTCTCTGTCCGATCTTCTGTTCTTTGAAGCGTCAGGATCGGTCGATCCGAAAGCCCCGGACGCTCGGGAGGTGGCCAATTACGTGAAAGCGATGGAATACGGATTGGTCCGGCTGAAGAAGTTTCCGCTCAGCCTCCGCTTTATCAGAGAAGTGCACGAGCATCTCATGCATGACGTACGCGAGGAACATCTGACACCCGGAGAGTTTCGCCGCTCCCAGAATTGGATTGGCCCAGATCGCTGCACGCTGATGGACGCCACCTACGTGCCACCTCCGGTCGAAGACATGGAACACGCCTTAGACCAATTCGAGGCCTACGTGCATGCGCCCTCAACGGTGCCTCTCCTCATTCGCCTCGCAGCCATCCATTACCAATTTGAGGCGATTCATCCGTTCCTGGACGGCAATGGCAGAATCGGACGACTCCTCATTACCCTGTTACTCTGTAAAGAGGGGGCGCTCCCGGAACCGTTGTTGTATTTAAGCGCCTACTTTGAACGCTACCGGAATGAGTATTACCGTCTTCTTCTGGCTGTGAGCCAGTCGGGCAAGTGGATCGACTGGATCTCGTTCTTTCTCCGGGGCGTCGCTGAACAATCACGAGACGCGCTGGTTCGTTCTGATCGATTACTTCAATTGTGGAAGAACTATCGCGGTGAGTTCCAGTCAGCTCGATCGTCGGCGCTCCAACTTCGCTTGGTGGACCAGCTGTTTGCGTACCCCGCAATTACCGCAACCCAGGCTGCAAAGCTGTTAAAAGTGACCCATCGCTCGGCACAGTTGAACATTGAAAAACTGATCCGCAAGGGGATTCTCAAAGAGGCCACAGGCAAGCAGCGCAACCGGGTGTTTATCGCGCCGCAAATCGTGAAGCTCATCGAAGCATCGCACGCAAGCTAATCCAAGACAGCACACAACTCAACCTACGATTTCTCAATTTAATTAGCGGACATTCTGGACTGACCCCCTAGATTGAGACACTCGAGATGAGCACACTTGGCACAGTCAGGGGGGAGCGCAATGGGACCTCGTTCGGCCTCAATGACCTGGAGGCTCTTCTCATTGTAGCCCGTGAGGCCAAGGAGTGGATTGCCGCTCACGTCGTGAAGCGCTGAGCCGCTTCAAAGGGAAGCCTCCGGCCTTCCGGGGGCTTCCCTTCCAAGCGAGAGGGGTTTTCGCTGGTGGAGATGTTAGAGGCAGACGCTAACGAGACTAAAATGTCCTATTTGACCTTTATGACCTGATCGGCTAGAATACCTCTTATGAAGAAACCCAACACAGCTCACGCTTCAAATACGGTGACGGCGACCAAAGCCAAAGCCAGCTTTTCAGCGGTGTTGACTCAAGCTGGCTATCAGGGGCAGCGGATCATTGTCAAGAAGGGGCGGCGCCCGACCGCCGTGATCCTGGGCTACGAAGACTTCCAGCGCCTTGTGGATCTCGAAGACCGGTACGAGTCAGCACTGCTTACGAAAAGCCTGAAGGATGATCGTTTCCTCACGCTCGATGACGTGACCCGTCGGCTTGGTCTGTGAGTTATTCACTCGAATTCTCAGAGCCGGTCTTCGACACACTTGAAGATCTTGGGCATACCGATGCGAAGCGCCTTCGCCAAGTCTTTCTCAAGATCCTGAGTCTTCGTCGCTCTCCTCGTCCTCCAGACTCTGAACAGCTCTCGCATTTTACCTACCGGGGTTTCACCGGCTTTCGTGTTACACAGGGCGAGTATCGCATTGTCTATGCGATCGACGAAAAGGCCAAGGTGGTGAAGCTCGCACGGATTCTCCACCGTGATCGAGACTACCGCGAGTTGGATCACATCTGAAGAACGCTCTGCGCCATTGCGTTGGTTAGCGCTGTGCTAATTTTGCGCTCGAAATCCTCACAAACAACCGAACCAGATAGAACGGATTCTTCCCTCATCACGCCGGCATGAGTGCTTCCCGGTGTTGCTCAATATGCTTCCTGACCTTACCCGGTAGCGCTTGCTCGGCCAGGCGCAACTCATACGTCTTCTGCAGATTCATCCAAAATTCAGCTGTGGTATCGAACAATGTCGCCAGACGGACCGCGGTATCGCCCGTGATGCCTCGTTGTCCCTTGATAATTGCCGTGATCCGGTTCGCTGGGACTTCGAGAGCCTTGGCGAGCCTATTGGCATTGATCGACGGCTCTGCTGGCTTCATGAACTCCTCGAACAGGATTTCTCCTGGATGAACCGGCCGCATGCCGTTCTTGATCATGACATGTTCTCCTAGCGAGATCCCGCAACCGTGGTCGCTCGTCTAGATACCTTCGCGCGGACCGTGCCGTATCGCTGTCCTCGCGGAGCCCGACGCACGGTGACTTCTACATCTTGGCCCAGTAAAGAGAGAAAATGAACCAGGCGTTCAACCGAGAACCCGGCCATCTGGCCGGCGAGTAGCTTCGAGATCTTGGCTTGGTCAATACCGAGTTGGGTTGCCGCTTCCGCCTGCTTCCAGCCTCGTCCCCTGATCGTCTCCTGAAGCGCCTGCAGTAAACTGCTTTTCAGAATCAGTTCCGCAGACCGTTCTTCCGAAAACCCAAGGTCTCGAAAAATATTCCCACTGCCTTTCGTCACTGTGGCGCGTTTCATAGGCCTTCCTCCCTTCTCCACTTAAGCAGATCAGCATATCGGCTCTTGCCGAGTTCTAGATCGGCCATCGCCGTTATCTGTGAACGCTTCTCAAGCACATGGAGCACATACACGGCTTCCCCGAACTTGGCCACATAGAAGACTCGATAGGCCCCGCTTGCATCCCGAACCCTGATTTCATGGACTCCAGATCCGACCGCCGGCATCGGCTTCCAATCGTCCGATTCTTTTCCTTGTTGAATTTCAAACAGCTGAAAGCCAGCGGTTTCCTGCACTGGCTCTGGAAGCTCACGCAGATCTTCGCGAGCCGTTCCAACAAAATGAACAGGCTTCATTACTCTTCCATACTATGCCATAACTGGCATATTCGCAACAGACCATGCGAATTGTGTAGCTAGCACATCATCTGTCCGGTTTTTGTAGCACATGATCTGTCCGGTTTAGGGTGGTCCCTCAAGGAGGGCCACGATGACACGGACGACCGTACTACAGGAGGTGAGACGGATGCGGTTT
>CAMDRK010000190.1 GCA_945906715.1 Nitrospira lenta | reverse complement strand
GGACGATGCTCGAAGCCTCCATGGTTCGCGACGAAGGGATGGCCAAGACGCTGGTCCGACGCCTCAACCGGATTCGCTTGGGGGCCGATCCCATGGCTGGGCCGCTGGTGAGCTATACAGGGGCCGGGCACATTCAGTACAACCTTCCGGTTCCGAAACGAGTGATCCGCCGTCTGGCCGATCAGGTCCGCCAGGTCAGCGTCTACATGACGTCTTTCGAGGTGGGGCGCATCGAGGAGTTACGCGATATGGTCCAGGAAAAGGTTGCAGACTATCTGTGGCTGACACCGGTTAGCGCAAAGGGGCCGCCTCGAAAATGTTGATAAACCTGCACCCCATTACACCTAACAAATGCACAAAGAAGGAACCCCATGCCAGATAAACCGGTGATTGCGCGACGGACACCCTGCATTGTCGAAGTGGGGCCAGGCACTGTCTACTGGTGTCAATGTGGTCGATCGAAAACGCAACCGTTTTGCGATGGATCCCATACGGGGACGGAGTTTTCTCCGATGGAAGTTCACTTTGAAGAAAAGAAACGGGTGGCATTCTGTGGCTGTAAGCACACGCAAAAGCCTCCCTTATGCGATGGGTCTCACTCCCGGCTCTAACCGGACAGGATCCAGGAAACCTTCGCCGGAAAAACTCTTGCCTCGCGCCACTTACTGAGCCAACCACCAAATAGTGCGTATGCAGATGTTCATGGTTCGACAAGCTCACCACGAACGGTAGGCTTGAAGCCCGTTCGCCCTGAGCCTGTCGAAGGACGGGAACGCACTATTTACTGGTCGCATCAGTAACCCTCGTCTAGCCCGCAGGACCTATGAAACTTCTATTGCAATCGCGGATACGCGCGTAATGGATAGACGCGCCGTGCAATCAAAGAATATGCGCTGTTGGCGCCGATAGAAGGGAGAACGACCATGCAAATCGCCTGCGGGAAACAGGTCATTCCTTGACAGTTTTTACGGTCTGTTTCAGACTACGCCGCATGACCTGACGAGGTTGTTAATGATTGGGAACGCAGCGCATGCGAAATAAGATCCCCTGTTCCGCCGAGCGATTAAGCCTCCTGGATCCTCCGATGATCCAGGCCGTGGTTGATCGCAATGCCTTTCACATCGGCAATCAATATCTCTCTCAAAATCGTGTTCGGATCGTCGAGGCCGATGATGCCCAGATTTCGTCCGCCGTCATCGGGAATTCAGGACTCTACGAACAGACGATACGACTCAAAGAGGGGCATCTCGTCTCAAAGTGCAGCTGTGCACTGCCTGAAGAGCCGATGTGTCGTCACTGTATTGCAGTCCTGTTGGAATATCACCGCTGGACACAGCCGAGAAGTGGTCAGCAAAAAAATGCGAAACAGTCTGCAACTCCACAGCCAGCGCAAGCGCCCCTAAATCGAGACAGCGCCCCTGTACCAGGTCCTGCTTCGACGACCGACCTGAAGCTGGGAGAGGTCATGGTATTCGTCGAATGGCTGAAAACTGGGATAAGAGCCTTGGAATGTGGGCAGCCGTTGCCTGATTCTCCAAAGCTCGGTGGGGATCTCGCCCCCTGGATTCAGGCCATTCGTAATCTGGAGGAACGCCGCCATGAAAGCGAAGAAATGCGGGTCAACCTGGAATCCGACATGCGAGCCCGAGAGGCCTATGTCGGTCGATTAACGCAACAGCTGCAAGCTTCCATGGAAGAGATCAAGGCCGCCCAAACCAACTCTCAACAACTGCAGCAGGAACTGACCACGTACAAAGAGATGCTCACAAAGGTTGCCGAGGTTGCCTCAGAAGTCGCGATCTACGACGGTCAACTCGCGTCTATCGCGACCGAGATGATGGCAAGGGGACCACAACTCAACAAACTTGCCCATTCCTTCAAAGATGTATCTACGGCATTGAAAGCGCTTGCCAAGAAAGCTGCCGTCTCCTAGCAGGATGCTGAAAAAGTCCGCCAGCGGCGTTCTCGCGTCGCTCAGAGGCTCAACGTACCGAAGCGTACGCCTCGCCTCTTCGCTCGCTGCGGCCTTGCTGGACGGCATTTTGAGCATCCTGAGGTTGTTGGAGTCATCGCTCTGTCTGTCATATTTCAAGGGCATTGTATGTGTGCGTCGAGTTTTTCCGCAGCCTGCTAGCCTCTCCCGCTTAGTCGTGCCTCCCAGACTCCCCATAATGAGTATCAAAAACCATTGCATCTGGCCTGACAGGTCCAGTATGATACCCCCCTCTTTTTGTTCATTTGGTCAGAGGAAGGGAGGGTTGACTATGAAAAAGATTTGTATAGGGATTGTTGCGGCAGCTGGTACGGTCCTGCTGGCTAGCGTATCCTACGTTCTAGCGAATGAGCCGAAGGGTGAGGGGCCGCCTGATTATAGCGGGATCTCGAGCATCTATTACGTATTGATCGGACTGATTCTGGCTTACGGCGTCTACGATTCATTCTTCAAAAAGCTCTAGCCTATTATTTTCACGACCGTTCGTCGTTCCCTCTCCTCCATGCTATGGAGCGGAGGGAACAAGACCGGCTTGTGGAACGATCCACTCCTGGCCATCACTCGATGAACGTCATGAGATAAGTCTCGCCTGAATACCCCCTTTAGCCTGACAATCTGTCCCGTTGCTGGTGACCCTGGCAGGAGGAGACACATTCATCGACTGTCCGACTAATCGAGGGCGTCCCGCGCGGAGCGCCCTCGTTCGTTTCGGGAAGGGACTCTGACGCAAGGATTCCATCTCTGTCAGGGACGTCCGTAGGGACTTCGCGATCAGCCATGCGAGCGTCAAACTAGGACTCCAATACACTGCATCGCGCAGGTGATCGACGAGATCGCCAGGAAGGCTGACTGTGAGCCTGACCATTCGAGGGGGTTGTTGCTGCCCAGCCTCTTGGGATCTGGAAGGCGGACTAGGGGCAGCACAATATTCATTCTTGGTCGAACCACTCAAAATGGCCTGATTGGTCAGCGACATTGTACACCTCTCCAATTTTCACCCTGAACTGATATAGCCCACCGGACTATGGCTCGACTCACGCTTCAGATGGCCCCTGTCAGGTTGGAGGGCCGCGCCGCTGCCGAGTGGCAGGACGCAGCCCCGATGGCGGAAGCGCATGGCGGCGGGAGGACTCCGGATGGGCATAATCCAGAGGTAGTCCCACCGGCATGAGAGGCATAAACCTCTCGAGTGGGCACCCGTCGGCGTTTCGCTTCCCCAATACACTTCCAGCTTCAACCATTGCGCTTACGCCCCTTCTGTCTGCCGATGAGAAGAATACAGCGATACAGCAACCCCTATACCAGGGTTTCCCAGTGAAAATAATCCGGGACCTGCATTCATAAGCTATTGAGTAGACGTGACTTAACGAGCAAGGAGGAAAGATGCGGCCATCGGATAGAAGCGTATCCGTTTGGGTACGTTCCTTATCCTGCGAGATACAGGCACGGAGAAATTACAGCAGATGGATGCGATGGGAAGCTGAAGATGGAGCCAGGTCTATTGGTGGAGATGTTTCATCGCAGCAGCACAGAGGAGGATGAAAATACCGATCCAGAGTGCGGCTCGTTGAAAGGGGATTGCCTCATAGGACTCCCCTCCCTCTTCGTCTGCATCATCGGACTTGAAGAGCACCGTATAGAGGAACAGCGTGAGGAGACCAAGGGCGAGAAGTAGCTTGATAAAAAAGACGGTCAGGTATTTGGCATGGCTCTGAATCCCGCTGCCGGTTTGCAAGGTGATAGCCTGATTGACGTAGTGAAAATTGATGCCACCGGTAAATAGCAGGACGATGAGCAGGATGCCCGCGACTTTTTTGTAATGCTGATAGAACGCGTCGGTGATCGGCTTGATCTGCTCCTTGGAAACCGCCTTCTTCAGCCCAGGAGTCACGGCCATAACGAGGAATGCGAGTCCGCCGATCCAAATGACCGCCGACAACAAGTGGAGCCAATGATTGATGATCGGGATCAGCGTATTGAAGTCGGTGACGATGCCTTGGAGACCGTCCATTCCGATAACCGTTAGGCCTGAAACGTGAGGCGTGCGGCGTGCGGATCGCGCCCTGAGAGAATACTTCTTACCACCCCTTACCCCTCACCCCTCACGTTATGGTCTGAACATCGGTGCGTCGTTGCCGAAGCGTTTCTTGCGGAGTTCTTCCATTAACTCGATGGTAATCAGCGCGATGTTATTCTCGCGCGCATGCTTTTCAACGCCTTTCTTCACCATGGCGCGTAAGAAATAGGGAATCCTGTTGAGCCGTGTTTCCGAGTCCCCGTCCCACGCCACGGAGCTTTCTTCCGGCGTATTAAATGCGACCTTGATCTTCTCGCCACCTTTCGGTGTGTAGAGACACCATTGATCTTCGTCCAGCCAGTCTCCGTGATCGACGTAGGGGCGAGCGCGGCAGCCGCCGCAGATGTCTGTGTATTCGCAATCGCCGCATTTACCCTTCAGATGCGGGTAGCGAAAGGAATTAAACACATCGGACTTTTCCCACAGGTCGACGAAGCTGGTCTCGCGGATATTCCCGGCTGAAAGCGGCATATAGGGGCAAGGGGTCAGTTCACCGTTAGGGGTCACGCGCGCGTAGTTGGTACCGGCGAGGCAGCCGCCCCCCATATACCCCGTCGCCTTGGTAATTGGAGAGTTCGGGTCCTTCTCATACGCCAGCCGCTTGAAATGTGGCGCGCATCGGGCCCGGACGAGCATGCCCTTATAATTATCCTGACAATTGACCAGGTAGCCGAGCACCTCTTCATATTGGGCCGGAGTAATGTCGGTCAGTTCCTCACCACGGCCTGTGCAGACCATAAAGAAGACATTGAGGACTTTGGCGCCAAGCTGGTGCGCCCAATCGATCACTTCAGGCAGCTCCTGATAATTCATGGGCTGCGCGCTGAAGTGCACCTGGAAGGCCAGCCCGTTCCGCTTGCAGGCCTCGATGCCGGCGAGCGCTGCTTCCCATGCGCCGGGCACGCCGCGGAAACGATTGTGCTTTAGGGGATCAAGTGAGTCGATACTGATACCCATGCCCATCACGCCGATCGCGACCAGATCCTTCGCCATCCGGTCATCGATCAACATGCCATTGGTCCCGAACACCACCATGAAACCGAGTTTCACGGCATGGCGCGCGATATCGAGGATGTCAGGACGGACAAGCGGTTCGCCGCCTGTGATCACGAGGAGACAGCCCTTATTGACCTCGGCAATCTGATCGATGAGCTTGTAACACTCTTCGGTCGTGAGTTCATCGTCCCCGCCGGCTGATTTCGTCGTCGCGTCGAGGTAACAATGGTCGCACTTGAGGTTGCAGCGCTTCGTAAGGTTCAGCGCGATGAGATAGGGCTTGAAGTCATCGACCGTCCGGCCGTCGTGCGGCGCGGGAGCCGTGGATGGCGGAGTAAAGAACTGCGAAACCTGTTGTTGAATGCTTCCGAACGCGCCCGCCAGAGACGGAGCATTGAAGATTGGAAGAGATTTACCCAGCACAAATGCTCCAGTTATGAGTTCTGAGTTATAAGTTCTGAGTTGTTTAGTTGAAACGGAACGTATGGCTCCTGGGACAACTCAGAACTCAGCACTCAAGACTCAGCACTTATGATTTCG
>CAMDRK010000189.1 GCA_945906715.1 Nitrospira lenta | reverse complement strand
CAGAACTCAGAACTCAGAACTTCCTCACCCATCCTGCTCGTCGCGCAGCTCATGCTGCAGAGAACTGCTCCAAAACCCGCAGCCCCTGGGCCTTCGACACAAACCCTTTCCGTTTCATCTTCTCGATGAGTGTGGTGCGGTTCACCTGGAGCAACTGAGCCGCCTTACTCGTAATCCCATTGGCCTGGCGAAGCGCGTCCACAATCAACCGGTTCTCGAGCAGTTCAATCTCTCGTGGCAAATTCACCCCCTGGTCGCTGAAGTTGATGAAGTGCGCCGCAGTCTGTTCCGTGGCGACCGGAGAGCGCCGGATGCGTTCTGGAAGGTCAGAGGCTTCGATTGTCCCTGAGCGGCTCAGCACCGCGAAGCGCTCGACCATGTTTTCTAATTCCCGAATATTCCCCGGCCAGTGATATTCCATCAAATGGGCCATCGCGTCCGGGGAACAGCCTGTCATCGCAGTCGGCTTGCCATGATTCAACTTCGCAAGAAAATGGTTCACCAGTTGCGGAATATCGCTTCTGCGCTCCCTCAGAGGTGGAATAGTGACAGGAATCACATTCAGCCGGTAGTACAGATCTTCCCTGAAACGTTTCTGCCGGACGGCCTCCTCCAAATCTTGATTGGTGGCGGCGACGACACGGACATCCACGTCGATCGTTTTCGTGCCCCCTACTCGCTCGAACGAACGCTCTTGGAGGACGCGAAGCAGTTTCACTTGCAGCCCGAGGCTCAACTCGCCGATTTCGTCGAGAAAGATCGTTCCACCGTGCGCCGATTCAAAACGCCCGATTCGCGTTTGGACTGCGCCGGTAAACGCTCCCTTCTCGTGTCCAAACAACTCAGATTCGAGTAGGTTCTCAGGAATGGCCCCACAGTTGACCGGGATGAGCGGACGATCTTTACGCGCGCTGTTAAAATGCAGCATCCGCGCGACCAACTCCTTGCCGGTCCCACTCTCCCCCTGGATCAAGACCGTGCTGCCGTGATCTGCAACCTTTCCAACAAACTCAAGGACTTGCCGGATCGGTTCGCTGCTGCCGACACACTGCTCCATCTGATATCGGTCACGGACGGATTTCCGAGACGACAGCGTGCTCTGTCGGCGGCGATGGGCCTCCAGCGCCCTATTGAGGGTAATCGTAAAGACCTCGTTGTCGAACGGCTTTGTCAAGAAGTCGAACGCGCCGGCCTTCATGGCCTTGACCGCACAGTCGATTGAGCCGTAACCGGTCATCACAATCCCAATCACCTTGGAATCGATCTGGTGGATGCGCTCCAGGACGGCTAGGCCATCGATATCGGGCAGCTTGAGATCCGTCATCAGCACATGAACGGGCATCTCTTTGGCCACGCGAATGGCCTCCAGCCCGCTCCCGACAATCGTCGCCTCATGGCCTGCTTGAGACAATAGCCTCCGGAGCAGGTTCTGCAGGCCTTCATCATCTTCGACCACAAGAATCGATACCGTACTCATGCTGGTATTCCCCTCGCTTTCTTTCTTGCTGTCATAAAACTTACACACCGCATTGTTACTAAGCGTAGACGATATTTTCATTTCAGAAAGTGCGTAATGGCTCTCATTAAGAATGAGTTTGAGCCGTATCGTAATGGTGCTGTTAGAACCTATACGTAATTGCCATGACAGCCCGTTCAGCTCTATTCGTATGATCTTTGACTGTGGAGTGAACTGGTACGTGAAGTAGGCGAACAGGCCTGAAAGGGAACGCGGCTACTGTTCTTAGACTGTCGCGGCTAGCAGGATGCTGAAAAAGTCCGCCAGAAGAGGAAGATCGTTATTGGGTTTATTTGGTTTGTCTCGTTTGTGTGGTTAAACCAGACAGACCAGATAAACCAGATGAACAAAACAAACCAGTTTGAGCATCCTGAGCTATTGTGGCAGCAGAGGCATTCAGCGAGATTTCAGCAGAGTTTTATGTATAAACCGAGTTTTTCCGCAGACTGCTAGAGGGAGTGAGCCGAACTGATGGCGAAGGGCTATTGAGGTTTTAACGAGGGTTTGTAGACCGCTGGCGACGATTGGAGGCTCGATCGCTTTTCCGAGGGGGAATCACGGATGAAAAAGGCTGCAGCTTGAGCGCGCCTGGTCACTTTCATCTTCTGAAAGATAAAGCGGATATAGTTCTTCACGGTCTTATCGCTCAGTACGAGTGATACACCGATCTCCTTATTCGTTTTCCCTTCGGCCACGAGCGCGAGGACACGCTGCTGCTGGCCGGAAAGGGTCGCCCGCTGAGGCTCTGATGCCTTCTCCTTCTGCTGCTGCATACGGGTCAATAGAGGCTGCGTAATGGCCGGATCGAGGATCGACTGCCCCTGGGCTACGGCATGAATCGCTCGCGCTAACCCCTCGCCATTTATTTGCTTCAACAGATAACCGGACGCCCCCCCGACGACCGCGGCAAGCACCGCCTCGTCGTCTTCATAGGAGGAGAGAAACAGCACCCGCGTGCCGGGGCAGGAATTCCTGATCGCACGGCAGGCATCCATTCCGCTACCACCGGGCAAGCGGACGTCCATCAAGACCACATCCGGTTGAAGGCGGCAGGACTCAGCTACGGCATCCGTGACAGTAGCCGCCTCGCCAACCACCTTGATACCGTCCTGGCGGCTCAGTACCGTCTGCAATCCCACTCGAACAACTTCATGATCGTCTACGATCAACACGCTGATTGGTTTTAGGACAGGTTGGACCATCTACCTCCTCTTTCATGAAAAGATCTGACGATCAGTCGATCTTGTTCAAAGCCGTTTGGACCTGTCGGTCTGAACAGACACCAGGAGGATATGCAGGCAACGCATGAGGGAGAGAGTGAAAAAGCCACCATACACTTCTAGCTCAAGGATTCGACTGCCTCAGCATTCCGGAGGAATCATAATGTCGTTTGCCATGTTTAGCAATGCGTCTATTCAGCCCTATTCGAGTCGGCTATAACGACAGGATAGAATCAACGCCTTCCATGCCAACTGACATCCAATAGATTACGTATAATTTCCGTAGCGACTCAGGTGTTCGGATCTTCGAACTCAGCACTCAGCACTTCGAGTCGCGCCTGTCTTTCTGGTTTCTTTGGTTCATTTGGTCTGTTTTGTTTTTTGGTTGAACGAAACTAACCAGACTAACCAGACAGACCAGACAGACCAGATAGACCAGATAGACCAGACAGACCAGATAGACGCTTCGCCTCAGGGTAAAGGTTCCGAGACATTCTACCGACAAGAGGGTGGAAGTCAGACGAGGGACGAGTGGCGCGAGGCGAGAGGAACAACCTTCCTGCTACCCCTCCTTCACGCCTCACGTTTCACGATTCTTGGGAGCAACGTGGACACAGCCATACGTCACCCGCACGATGTTGGAATGACTGAACAGATCGAACAGGCCTTGGTCGAGCGGATCGACAAGCATCGGATCGAGCTTCCTGTACTGCCGCAAGTCGCTGGCCGGGTCATGGCCCTGGCCAATGATCCCTCGGCAGATGCGGCCCGCCTGTCTGCCCTCATTCACCAGGATCAGGCACTGGCGGCGCATGTTCTGCGAATAGCCAACTCTCCCGCCTATATGCCTCGAACTCCGATTGCCTCGCTCCAACATGCCGTCGCTATGCTTGGCATGAGTCAGCTGTCGGAAATCGCTGTCACGGTTTCTCTGAAGAGTGTGGCAGTCAAGATTGCTGGGCACGAAGAGGACATCCGACAGCTTTGGCGGCATGCGCTGGCCAGCGGGGCCTACGCGAAAGAAATCGCACGCATGCGCCGGTACAACGTGGAAAGCGCTTACCTCTGTGGGCTCCTGCATGCAGTTGGGAAACCAGTCGTGCTCAAAACTGTCTCGGCCATTGCTTCGGAAATGCACATCCCACTCGACCCCGGTACAGTCGCCTCTTTCCTCGACGGCTATCATCCCCGTGTGGGTAGCTTGATTGCGATTGAATGGGCTTTGCCTCCACAGGTCGCTGAGACCATCACCTATTATCGGATCTATGAGCAGGCGCCCTCACATAAACAGGAAGTGATGATGACCTGCCTGGCAGACCGGCTGGCGACCTATATACTTGTTCCCGATTCATTCGACGACAGCACGCTTCGCGAGCACACGGTCTTTGCCGATCTCAATCTCTACCCCAACGATATTGATTCATTGCTTAATCTGAAAGAGAAAGTGCTCAATCTTGTGGACGCGATGGCACAATGAGTACCGTTGTTCACTATGACATTCTGGTGATCGGGAGCGGCCCCGCCGGCCAAAAGGCCGCCATCCAGGGCGCCAAAGCAGGCAAACACGTGGCCATGATCGAACGCGAACCGGGCGTCGGTGGCAACTGTGTGTACCGGGGAACGATTCCAAGCAAAACGCTCCGCGAGAGTGCGGTGCAAGCGGATCGAATGAAACGGTCCTCGATAACGTTGGACAGGCAAGCCCCCTCCAACATCATGGTCTCTACGTTGATGCGTCGTTTGGATGAAGTCGTCACATCGCATGGCGACTATATGATGAATCAGCTGACGCGCAATGGCATCATATTGTTCCACGGGCGAGCCCAATTTCTTACCAACAGCCTGATCGAAATGCTCACGGTCGACGGCATGACACAAACGCTCACCGCCGACACCATCGTCATCGCCACAGGATCCAGGCCTCGTGCGCCGGTCGACATACCGATCGACCATGAACATATCCTCGACAGCGACTCGATTCTCTCCATGATCTACTTGCCACGCTCCCTTACCGTACTAGGCGGAGGCATCATCGCCTTGGAATATGCGTCGATCTTCGCCGCACTCGGCGTGCAGGTCACCATTATCGATCGGGCTGAACGCCCGCTTCAGTTTTTCGATGCAGAACTCGTGCGAACATTTGTGCAAAGCTTCGAGCAAACAGGCGGATGTTATTGTGGGGGACAATCCATCAAAGAGGTTCGGTGGGATGGCATCTCTCAGGTCGTAACGACACTCCAAAACGGGCAGGTATTCACGAGCGATAAGATGCTCGTGGCCTTGGGGCGACAGGCAAATATTGAAGACCTCAATCTCAGCGCTGCCGGATTGGCCGTCACCGAAAAGGGAACGTTGGCCGTCAACGAACATTGCCAGACGGCCATTTCACACATTTACGGCGTCGGCGATCTGATCGGTCCCCCGGGTCTGGCCTCCTCCGCCATGGAGCAGGGCCGGCGTGCCGTGTGCCATGCCCTGGGTCTCCCGGAAGGACAGTCAGCCGACATTATTCCAGTCGGGGTGTACACCATCCCCGAGATGGCCAGCATCGGGCTCGATGAAGCGGCGGCTCGGAAACGCTATCGAGACGTCATGATTGGCAGAGCGAAGTTCAGCGAAATAGCCCGCGGCCAGATCTCGGATATTCGCAACGGTTTACTGAAGATGGTGGCCGATCCAACAGGCGAACGCCTCCTGGGTGTCCAAATTGTCGGAGAAGGCGCGACGGAACTGATCCATCTCGGTCAGATGGCACTTCAACATGCGGCCACAGTCGATTCATTCGTTGAAAATATCTTCAACTTTCCGACGCTGGCTGAAACCTACCGTGTTGCAGCCCTTGATATCGTGGGTCAACGCCAAAAACGTCTGGCCTC
>CAMDRK010000188.1 GCA_945906715.1 Nitrospira lenta | reverse complement strand
CGTCCTGGGCCAAGGACCCTAAGATCGGGAATCAGTGCATCAACGCGAAAGCCGAGACCGTGACGGAGAAACCATCCTTTCGGTCTGCCTTCAAGAAACGCCGGTGCCTGGTGATTGCGACGGGATTCTATGAATGGCAGGTCCAGGAGCATGCAAAGCAGCCGATGTGGATTGGGCGAAGAGATAAGCGACCATTCGCGTTTGCGGGACTGTGGGAGCACTGGCAACCGGCAGAAGGTGATGTGATCGAGTCCTGCACGATCATCACAACAGAACCCAACAAACTCATGACTCCCATTCACAACCGCATGCCGGTCATTCTCGTCCCCGCGTCCTATGACCAGTGGCTTGATCCCACATTCCAACAGGTGGAGCCTCTCAAGGCGCTCCTTCGACCCTATTCGAGTGAGGAACTGACGGCTTACCCTGTGAGCACTCTTGTCAATAACCCCCGCCACGATGCTCCGCAGTGCCTTGAGCCAGTCTCGGTGTAGGGAGTACACTACCGCCCTGACTGGATGTGAGGTTGTTCGATGAACGTCGATGCTGTCTACGCGCCGGATCTCTCTACGCGATACGCATTGCCTATCTTCCTTGGCCGACTGCCTGCGGGGTTTCCCTCTCCGGCTGACGACTATATCGAAGGCAAGCTCGACCTCAACCGACATCTGATCAAGCATCCCGCGGCCACGTTCTTTGTCCGGGTGACCGGCGACTCGATGACCGGCGCCGGGATTCATTCAGGGGACTTGCTCATTGTGGATCGCTCGCTTGAAGCAATAGACGGCAATGTGGTTGTGGCGGCACTCGATGGAGAACTGACGGTCAAGCGCCTCTACAAACGAGACCAGACCCTGCGTCTCCTTCCGGCCAATACGAACTACCAACCGATTGAGATTCAGACCCAGCAGTCCTTTGAGATTTGGGGAGTCGTCACCAACGTTATTCACGCGCTCTGAGTGGTCTCATGCCTCCCGTCTTTGCCCTCGTCGACTGCAATAATTTCTACGCCTCCTGTGAGCGGGTCTTTACCCCAAGGCTGGAGGGGCAGCCCATTGTGGTGCTGTCTAACAATGACGGTTGCGTGGTCGCTCGATCTAACGAGGCCAAGGCGCTTGGCATCGGAATGGGGGTGCCGGAGTTCCAAATTCGCCCCCTGCTTCGTGCACATCGAGTGCGGGTGTTCTCCTCGAACTACCGGCTCTACGGCGATATGTCCCAGCGGGTCATGGAAACCTTGGAACAGTTCTGTCCCGATCTCGAAGTCTATTCGATTGACGAAGCCTTTTTGAGTCTGGGGGGATTTGCACAGCGGAATCTCACTGAGTACGGGCGACAGATCCGCCGCACGGTGAAGCAATGGACGGGCCTTCCCGTTTCGGTCGGCACCGCAGAGACGAAGACCCTCGCCAAGATTGCGAACCGGATTGCGAAGCGGACACCCGATATTGAGGGAGTGTGTGACCTGCTCGCCTGTCCAGACCGAGACACCCTGCTTAGTCGAGTGGCAGTTGAGGATGTGTGGGGGATCGGACGGAACCATGCCCGTGTACTGAATCAGCACGGCATCACCACGGCTCTCCAGTTACGTGGAGTGGATGACCAGTGGATACGGAGGCGCATGGGAATTGTGGGCCTTCGTCTGGTGATGGAATTGCGCGGAATATCCTGTCTGGACCTGGAGCAATGCCCAGCCCCTAAGCAAAGCCTCACCTGCTCACGCGCCTTCGGGACGCTCATCAGCACCCTGACGGAAATGGAAGAGGCGGTCTCGGTCTATACCTCACGGGTAGCGGAGAAGTTGAGACGCGAACAACTCGCTGCAATGGGGTTAACGGTATGCCTCACCACAAACGAGTTCAAAGAGGGACCACAGTACAGCAACGCGCTCACGCTGAATCTGCCAATTGCGACGGACAGCACCACAGACCTCATCAGGTCCGCACTTCAGGGTATCCGCGCAATCTACCGAGACGGGTACCGTTACAAGAAGGCGGGGGTGATGCTCACAGACCTAGTCCCTTCCAGTCAGAGACAGGCAGATTTGTTCGATTACCGAGACCGTGAGAAGTCAAAGCGGCTGATGTCTGCATTGGATTCGATCAATGATCGGTGGGGAGCGGGTAGCCTCCAGTATGCATCGAGCGGTATCAGCAATGCCTTGAAGACACAGTTTCATCGTCGTTCACCGGCCTACACAACCGACTGGGATGCGCTTCCGATCGTGAGCGCCTGAGAGGTCTACGGCTCTTGCGCTGCATTCGCACCCCACCTAGAATACGCCACTTTGCGAGGTTATCGAGCAGAGCCGCTCGTCTTCTTAACCGGTAGCGGCTTGTCCTGCTCAGCCAGAATGCTGGCGATGGATTCGATGGTTGCGCCGTCTCGCCTGCCGTCGAGCTGGCGACGGGCCATTTCTTTCCCTCTCCCTCTCAGTGTCTGCGACCAACGAGGTTTTCCCAATTCTCTATGCCTCTCTTAGGGGAGTGGCTGGGGTTGCCCCACAGTGCACATTCATCATCCTTCTGCCCCATTACTGTGCATGGCTATTCCTAGTGAGGGCATGGTAGAGTGCAGGCGTTTCATGGCGGCGGGCCTCGCGTGAAACATCAAGTCAAACGGCCCATTTCGGATGTTGTTGTTACCGAGAATCTGATCGGAAGTCTGACCTAGGTCGCTTTGTTATTTGCGTCTTCGGCCCTCTCCTTCCCCTCTTGAAGCTGTTCTCGCGTTCCCCACAATATCAATTTTCAGAAGGAGGACCCCCATGGGTTCAAAACTTTATGTTGGCGGGTTGCCCTATACGGCAACTGAATCGGAGTTAACCACCTTGTTCGCAGCACACGGGACTGTCGAGTCCGCGCGTGTGATCACCGACAAGTTTACGGGACAGTCGCGAGGCTTCGGCTTCGTCGAAATGGCCACGCAGGATGAAGGTAAGGCGGCGATTACCGCCTTGAACGGCACAGAGATGGGCGGACGTCCGTTGACTGTGAACGAAGCCAAGCCACAAGAACCCCGCACCGGCGGTGGTGGCGGCGGCGGACGCAGCCGGTTCTAAGCACTACGCAACGCAACGAACGGGGCGTCTCATCCGAGGCGCCCCGCCTTCACCACGAGATCAAGCCGATTCTCAGCTGATCGGCCCAGGCCTTGACCTATTCTGTCTCCAACCCCTTCGGCGCAACCAATTCCTACGGCCGCGAGGGGAAATAAAGGTGTCAGGAGACGTTTCCCATAAATCGTACCCGACATCATCGCCCAGGAAATCGTCGAAAACCTCCAAGCCGCCCTCGAAAGATTCCTGCTGATTGCAAATGACCTTGGTAATGACACTGCAGTACAAGAAAAAATGGTGTCCGGAATAGTTTCCTTATCTCTTGTTGCTGTTTTCTGGTGGCGAGACGTTAAAAAAACTTCCAGGCTCGTTTTCCTGGAACTATGCGAGTTGAAAAACAACTCCTATACTGGAACAAAGGGCAAAGCGACATGTCTATCGAAGCTCACCAGCCTACACCCTGATTCACATTCAGCGAGCTCACGTGACCATGACATACAACGTCACCAACGCGAGCCCGAAGATGGCGGTTAACACAACCCACTTGAACGATTTCTTGACTTCGGCCTCCATCTCATTTCTAGACTTATCAAATAGATCCATAAGGCACCTCCTCGTCTATGGTGCGGGAGCGGGCTCCCTGCAATTCAGTAAACCACCAATTCCGTTCTTGATGTAGTACGCCGGCAAAACCCTTGAAGTTACAATATCAGTTCTTCGTTAAGTGTACCTCGACCGGACTTTCGTTTTCATCCATCACTACGCATGTAGTTCGGAAGGCCAAGGCTGCCCTTTACTGCGCGCGGCCAACGAATGCTGGTTCATCTGGTCTATTTGCTTTGTTTGGTTGATCGGACTGGAAATTCATCCAGAGGAACCTGACAGACCAGAAAGACCGGCCAACCAGACAGACGAGCCCGAGCGCGTTGCGCGAGCACAGAAGATCATGCAGGAGTACGACCGTACCCATCCCCGCCTTGCGGTTTCCTCAGTCCCCCTCCTAGAATGGATGACTCTGCGGGGTTCCATGCCCTTCTCGATTCGCCCATTCCGTCGCTTCCCTGTGCCATGCGACGTGACGTGCCACGTTGGTTCATGCATCGAAGTCACGATGACGGAGACTGGAAATGACCGCCTCTGACAGCCATGATCACGAGCCGGAATGGGCCTCGTGGTCCAACGAGCAGCTCTTGAACCTCCCGATGAGCCAACTCGGCCTCACTCTCGACGGGGCCTTCCTGTCCGCTCAGATCCAGCAGCTCTATGCCGAACTCGACGCCCGCCAGCTCCTCTTCCGTCCCCACTGTTGGCTGTCCAACGAATGGTTTTCGCCGGATGGGGTGCCTGGGATTGCCGTGCCGTTTTATCTGGCCCATCCACGCCTCGCGAAACTGGAACTGGACCAGATGCTCGAAGTTGAAGGCGGGACTCCGGACTGGTGCATGCGCATCTTGCGGCATGAGGCCGGCCACGCCATCGAAAATGCCTATCGCCTCCGCCGGCTCCACCGTCGGCAACAGATCTTTGGGCGCTCGTCTGAGCCCTATCCCAAATATTACCGCCCCCGACCCTATAGTCGGAGCTTCGTGCGACACCTCGATGTGTGGTACGCGCAAAGCCATCCGGATGAAGACTTTGCCGAGACCTTCGCGGTCTGGCTCACGCCCGATTCGACCTGGGCCGACCGGTACAAGGGCTGGCCGGTGCTCAAGAAGCTGCAGTATGTCGAGGGGCTGATGGCGGGGCTGGCTGCGGCGCCGCCCAAGGTGGTCACGCAGGAGGAAGTCGATCCGCTGCCCGAGCTGAAGAAAACCCTGCGCGAGCACTATGAGCGCAAACGTAAGCACTACGGCATTGAACGACCGTCTTTTTACGATCCGGACTTGAAACGCCTGTTTTCCGATGCCCCGGCCCATGCAGCGCACCTGAGCGCTGCCACCTTCTTGAATCGCTTCCGCAAAGAGGTGCGCCGCAAGGTTGCCGCTTGGACCGGTGAATATCAATATACGATCGATCAGGTCCTGGAGGACATGATTCAGCGCTGCCGTCAGCTCCACTTGCACTTGCCGCTCGCGGAAGAGCAGGCCAAGTTGGATTTCACGATTCTACTCACCGTCCACACGATGACCTACTTGCGCAGCGGGCGGCATCAGGTGGCGCTATGAAACGGCTCCGTATCCTCGTCTTGATGCATGAGGATCTGGTGCCGCCTGATGCGCCCCTCACCGGGCAGGACGTGGCCAGCGCCGACTGGAAGACGGAATACGATGTCGTCACCACGCTCCGCACGCTTGGGCTGACGTCAAGCCTCTAGGAGTCAAGAGCGATCTCGGGGTGCTGCGATCGGCCATAGAAGGCTGGAACCCACACATCGCCTTCAATCTACTCGAAGAGTTCGACGGGATCGCGGTGTACGATCAGAACGTCGTGTCGTATCTGGAACTGCTGCACGTGCCCTATACGGGCTGTAACCCGCGGGGGTTGATGCTGGCGCGCGACAAAGTCCTCTCGAAAAAGCTGTTTTCGTTCCATCGCATCCCGTTCCCGGATTTCACGGTGGTGCC
>CAMDRK010000187.1 GCA_945906715.1 Nitrospira lenta | reverse complement strand
GTATTCCGCCACCATTTCACGTTGCTTCTGCTGAATCTCGCGATTGAAGTCAGCCATGCGACGTTGATAGGCGTCCAACTTGACCTGGAACTGACCCTGCTTCTCTTGCTTCGCGCTGTCGGACAATTTTCCGTCTTGAATCGCCTGTTGCAACTCCTTCAGTTCTTGATCGTCGGCATTGATGATCTTTTGCCTGGTCATGGAGTACGCCTTAAGCTCTTCGAAGGCCCGCTTGCCGGCCTTCGACTGCTCAATCACCACCTGTTGATTCATCACCGCAACCTTGACGGTTTCATCCGCCAGCGCCGGCGACAGCATCACCAGCCATAATGCGACTGCACCGATCAAACTGATCACTCCCGTTCGTTTCATCGAATCCTCCTCTGCTCCTCACGGTCTTGTCTATCTGGTCTATCTCGTCTATCCGGTCTCGCTTGTCTGTCTGGTTCATTTGGTTTATCTGGTTGATCCGGTCGACGAGATAGACCAGACAGACCGAACAGACCAGACAGACCAGATTACGGATATTCCCGATTAAACTCTTCGATGACCTGACCCGTAATATCGAGTCCCTCCTCGTTATATAACGTGGGGCCGCCTTTCCCCTTATCCATAACGATCTGTAATCCGAGGCGCTTCGATATTTTCCCCACGACGAGCCCCACCTTCTCACGGAACCCTTCGAGCACGTCTTTTTGCTTTTCCTGAACCTCCCGGTTCAATTCGCCCGCCTTCTGCTGATACTCCGCCACCCGACGCCGAAACTGCTCTTCGCGCTCCTTTTTCGCAGTCGCACTCAACACGCTGGCCTGCCTCCCGAAATCTTCCTCCATGCGACGGAGTTCTTTCTCATCCATCTCGATCAGCACCTGGCGATTCTTCGAGAATGCGCCCAAGGACTCCTTGGCCTTTTTACCGGCATTCGTCTCGCCGAGGACACGGGACGGATCGACGACCCCTATTTTCCCCTCGACTTTGGACCCGCCGGCGGCACAGCCGGAAATAATGAGGAGCGCCATCAACAGCCCTCCTGTGCCGAACACCTTCCGTCTGACGAGACCACGCTGGATCACACAGCTACCTCCCACTCCTGGTCAAAAGCTTACTCTGCTTAGAACAAAGTGCCGATTGTAAATTCGAAGACCCCTTTGCGTTCTCCTGGGTTGGGATCCAGATTAATCCCGTACGCAGCGCGAAGGGGACCAAAGGGTGAAATCCATCGCCCTTCGAATCCGACCGCTTGCCGTAACTTAAACGAGAGCGGCTCATCGTCGCCAAAACCTTTCCCGTAGTCGAAAAAGATCACCCCATTCAGTTTAGCTTCAGCGGATATCGTAAAAATAAAATCGTTATTAAAAATCAACTGCTTGGTTGCACCGAGCAAGGAATTGGAGGCGGTCACCGGTCCCGCACGTCCAAAGACGAACCCGCGCATCGTATTGATGCCGCCGACAAAAAACCGTTCAGTCAATGGGATGGGGTTCCCCTCGATGCCGACTGATTCGCCATAGCGAGCGCGGATCGCAAACCGCGTATCGAACGGCAACGGCGTATATTTAATCACATCCAGATAATATTTATAGAAGTTATTGCTCCCGCCCAGGTAGGGCGTCCCCAAGTCGAAGCCCACAGTGGTTCGCCAACCGGTGCGAGGATCCATGAAATAGTCTCTCGTGTCGCGAGACATCGACGTCCGGAACCCGGTCGTCGATTGAGTCCCAATTTGACTGCACACAAGAGGAGATCGATCCGGGCACAGCCCTGGCTGTGGATTTTTATAAGTCAACTCCTCCGCGAACAGACTCACGCTCCCGGAGGTATATTCAGAAAGATAGCGGCCTAACGTCACGCTGGCGCCGGTTTTCGTCTCGAAATAGGTGATGTAATTCGTGGCAGTGCGGTAGATATCCATCTGCATCGACGTCAAGGAATCGTTTACGTAGGGGTTGCGAAACGTAATCATCCCTATTGTCCGCTGTTGGCCTAACTGACCGCGAACTCGTCCCATCCAGCCGTTCCCACCGAGATTTCCTTCCGTAATATCGGCGATCGCGACCATCCTGTCCAACGTGCTGAACCCGCCGCCGATGCTGAACTGGCCGGTGGGCTTCTCTTTCACCTTGACGTTCAGATCGACCTTATCCGCCGCCACCTGCGCCGGCAGGATTTCCACCGTCTCGAAAAAATTCAAATTATTGAGGCGCTGAAAGCTTCGTTTCAAGGCGGGGGTATCGATGACATCCTGCTCGTCGACACGGATTTCACGCCGAATCACATTGTCCTTGGTCTTCTCGTTCCCATGGATGTTGATCTGGCGGACCCGCATCATCTCCCCTTCTTTAATGGTGAGAACGACGGATGCGGTCCTCTCCTCCGTGTTCGGAATCACATTGGGCGAGACATCGGCGAACGAATAGCCCCTGCTCCCATAGAGATCGTTCAATCGCGTCACTTCGTCACGAAGTTTCTGACGCTGAAAGATTTCCCCTTCTTTCATCTTGAGCCCCTCGCGAAGCTCCGAATCTTCGAACACGGTATTCCCGCGGAATCCGATTTCACCGATGGTGAACGGCTCCCCTTCCAAGACCGTGTATGTCACGACGAACCATTTCTTCTCGTCGTCGAGCTCCGCAGTCGGTAACCCGACCCGGACGTTTAAATAGCCTTTGTTGAGCAAGACCTCTTTGACCCGCTCGACGTCGTTGTTCATTTCTTCCCGCTTCAAGACGCCGGCATCCGAGACCATCGACGGCAACTTCAGCTGGGTGATCAGCCCATACCAGGGAATCCATTCCCTGGTCGCCATCACCTTGAACATTTCGTCTTTTGTCGCCGCGTGCAGACCCTCAAAGTTGACCGTTTTGACGCGCGCCTTGTCCCCTTCTGCAATGAGAAACGTCAGACGCTTCCTATCCCCATCCAAGGTCTGCACGATGGGAATCACCCGGCAATTGAAATAGCCGTCTCCCTGGTAGGCCAGACGAACCTTCTCCGCACTCTCTTTGGTCTGTAACTGATCGAGAAAAGCCTGGCTCTTGATCGTAATCTTCTCTTTGAGTTTGTCGTCGCTGAGCGCTTTATTCCCATCGAACACAATTTCGGTGATAAAGGGTTTCTCCCGGACCAAAAAGGCCAAAGCCACCCCGCCCGCTCCCGGTTGCGTCTCCACCTGCACATCTTCAAAATATCCGGTTTCGTAGATAATCTTGATCTGCCCACGGACATTTTCAGGGGTGTAGGGATCGCCGGGTTTCAACGTCAATCGGCCGGCAATCGCCGGCGACTCGATCCGCTTGTTCCCCCGAATCTCAATCGCCGTCACTTTGACTTCGGCCTGCTCCGCCGCGACCGCCAGCACTAGCGGCATATCACAGGTCAGGGTGGCGAGCACCATGACGAAGAGCCAACGAAGCCCGGCTGAGCAACAAATTCTCCTCACCGGATCTGCGTTCCATCAGAAGAACAGGAAGAAACTACCGGCAACATGGTAATCCTAACTTTGGCCGTGATCGCACACCCTGCACCTCTACCTCAAACTCACACACGACGGATCCGGGGGCGCGTGCCGAAGCCCCTACCCTCCTTCGCCAAGGCTACGGAGGGTTCTCCTTGCCTTCATCACCGCAGCAAGCAGCGGGGCATGCGGCGAAGGAGAATCGCGGCTGCGGAAGTTACCGGCATGAGAGGTTCACACAGTCGGGGCACACGAATCCACCAGGGAACATGCGTGCAAAACTTTTGGATTATATTGGGCAAATATTTGAATGTAAAGCTGACGTAGTTAGTTTTCTCAGTACATGTGGTATAAGGCCCCGGAGCTGGACACGATACTGAACGGCCTCAGAACCAAGACGGCAGCGGGTGATGACACAACAGGCCTCAAGCGGCTCAGCGCATCAAGGTGAACTCTCAGGGTAGTGGCGAGTCTATCTTCAGTACCGCTACGCCGTCCTGTTCTATTCGCTGCTTCTGACGCTGGTCGGAGGGCCGATCCTGAAGGCAATCAGGGTGGCCGGCAATCTCTTACCGGTGTTCGCAGGTCTGAATTTACTGTCCTCTGCTTCTTCGGTCGAAAGTCAAAGAGGCACGTTGAGATACTGATTTTCTGACGCTTTCGCGACGAACCGTCATGAATACTCTGGGCCGGCGCATGACGGGAAGACCACGAGCCGGTTTCAGCCTATTTCACTGGGGCTAAATCAGCCGAGTACTGCGTGCCATCTTTTGTCGCCCCCTCGACTTTCAGCATCCGCCGCCCACTCTCCTCGTAAAGCGTGGCGATGGTCCATCCTTGCTCGGTCTCCGCTTTGAGCTTGCCGTCGATGAGCCTGTATACTCCCTCCCCGCGGAAGATACCAATTGTCCGAACACTCACAAAGTCGTACGACCCGTCATCGCGGATCGTCAATGTCACCCAATCATCCCCCCTGAAGCGGGGTGTCGCCTTCAATATTCCGGCCCACTTCCCCGCCACACTCTTGAAAGCCGAAACAGAACCAGGGGTTGATGGGGGAGGCGGCAGCGGTTCGACCGGTGCGCATCCGATAAACCCGGTGACTCCCCCCACCAGCACCCCAAAGCAGATAGCACGAAGCCACTCTTTCATCGTCGCCTCCTCTTCGGCGTCAGAGTTCGGTGAAAATCATATGCGGGCTCAACGAGGCATTTAATTTATACCACTCGCCTCTCTGCTGTCCATGTGATGAGGCCCCTGTGAGGTTCGCCCACAAGAGATGGGCGAGAAGAAATCCGTATAGTTATTCACAATGCCGATACAGTAAAGGCGGCCGGTCAGGTTAATTGCCGAGTTCCTTCAGGCGAGCGCGTGCTCGCTCAATGCGTTGGTGGGTATCAGAAGTATCGTTCTCCTTGGCGAGATAGTTGCGCAACGCCGCTGCCGCTTCCTTGAGCAGTCCCTTCTGCGCCAAGAGTTCTCCCAGCGCATAGAAGCCGAGCGCATAGTCCTGGCGCAGATTCACGAGCACCCGGTACTGCTCAATGGCCCCATCCAGGTCGCCGTTGGCTTGGAGTGCCACGCCCAGATTATAACGGGCGCGCGCGCGGTCCGGCTGCAAGCTGAGCAGATGATGGTACATCGCAATCGCCCCGTCGAGATCGCCGTTCGCCTGCAACGCCGCGCCCAGGTTCAACAGCGCGGCGGTGTGAGTCGGCTGGAGGCGAAGCACGGTTCGATACTCCGCAACTGCGCCTTCGAGATCACCCTGTTCCTGGAGTGCGTCGGCAAGACCCTGGTGCGCATTCGCGTAATCGGGCTGGAGCCTGATTGCGTCACGGAACGCGGCAATGGCTCCATCCAGATCGCGGGCGGCTTGTCGCGCGATTCCCAGATTGTAATAGGCTTTAACATGGCCGGGCTTAAGTGAGATCGCGGTCTGGTACTCGGCGATCGCACCGTTCAGGTCACCCGTCGCTTGTAACGCAATGCCCAGGTTGTTGTGGGCTCCTATGTGAGCCGGTTGGAGTCGGAGGACAGTTCGATACTCAGCAATGGCGGCGACGAGGTCGCCTCTGGCCTGGAGCGCAGTGCCGAGACTGTAACGGGCGTTGACGTGATCGGGCTGCACCCGAATCGCTTCGCGGTACTGCGCAATCGCCTCATCGATCCGACCTTGGCCCTGGAGTAGAATGCC
>CAMDRK010000186.1 GCA_945906715.1 Nitrospira lenta | reverse complement strand
GCGGCGCCGGCTTCGACGGTGATGGTTGTCACCGGGTTGTCGAGCCCAAAGGGAGCAAGAGTGGTCGGACGGTCCTCGACGACTCGGGCCACAGTGCCTGTGACCAAGGCCCGGATGAGATTCTGCACCTCCCGCTGATCGGCGTCGGTTTTGAGAGGCGCGGTCAATACCCAGCCCTTCTCAGAAGTCCGAGCAAAGACGAGTTCCTGCTGATCGGATTTGATGGTGAGCCCGGAGAGGGCTTCCTGGTCAAAAACCAACACCTTCTTTTCGGTGGTGTCTTGCCGCTCCTGCGACTCCTTCTTCGGAAGTTCGACGGCATAGAGGTACAGGCCGAGTCCGGCCAATAGAAACACCATGACGACTGTCGGCCAATATCGCATAGGACTAGAGGCGCCGGCGTTTGCGCCAAACCATGATGCCGGAGAAAAGCATGGCGGCAGGCAGGAGGACGACTTGCAGATAGAGCAGTGTTCGCTCCTCTAACGGGTTGGGGGTAAACGGCCGTAGCGCGGAATCCTTCGGGGTAATCGCCATCATGTTCCGTTCTTCAGCCAGCCACCCGGTCGTGTGGAGGAAGAAGTCACTATTGCCGGGAAAGTTTACAAAGGCATTGGTTGCAAACGTAGAATTTCCAATGACGACGATCGCCGGGCGAGGCTTGCCTTCCTCCGGTGCGGCCTTTGGCGCGAGGGCCGCAGCCATTGGCAGCGGGCCTTTGATGTCTTCCTTTTCATTGAGGTTGACGACACGGCCCTTCAGGTCGGTTTCTGCCCAGCTGTTCGGCGACGTACGGGCGAGCGGCACATAGTCCCATGCGCTACCGGCCTGTTCATCGAAGGTGATATGGCGCGCGAGGGGAAACAGCACGGCGGCGGAGAGGTCCTGCGTAATTTCGTGTTCGGTAAACGTGCGGACAAGCAGCGACGTCAGGTCGCCTTGCGCTAATCGATCTTGGAGATCGACCAAGGCCCCAGGACCGACCCCTAAGCCCCACTGCTTGAGCAGAGGATTCAGATCGGCCTGTGTATCCGGGTCGATGAGCAGCAGGAGATGGCCGCCCTTTTCCACATAAGTATGAATCCGTTCCTGCTCCTCGGCGATCACCGGTCTGCGAGGGCCGGCCACGACGAGGATGGCGGTGTGATCCGGCACAGCTGTTTCTTTCAGTAAGCTGAGCGTACCGACATCGTAGCCCTGCTTGATCAAGATCTCTCTGGCGGCAAAGAGTCCGGTCCGCTCCCGATCGTCGAGGCTCGGCTCCCCGTGCCCTTCGAGAAAGAGCACGCGTTTCTTGCTGTCTTGGGACACACGAATCAGCGCCCCTGTCAGTTCCACTTCCGAGGGAGCGGTGACCCGAACAGTTTGTCCGGCACTTTCAAAAATGGCCGTATCGGTTCTTGAAATGCCGTATTGTTGAGCAATTTTCGGCTGACGTTCAGGGTCGACAAACTCCACGGAAATCTTCGAACTGGCTTGCCGATAACTATCGAGCCGTTCTTTATAGGCTTGGTAACCTGGGTCCTTTTCTCTGGTGAATATGGTAATGGTCACCTCACGCGGAAGATTCCGCAACACGCGATGCGTTTGCGGGGCGAGAGAGAAGTTTTGGTTCTCGGATAGGTCCCAACGAATGGAGTGTCGAGCAGCCAGAAAATTGACGATCATGAGAATCGCGACAAAGAGGAAGATCATCAAGATGCTGTTCGCGCCTATACGAGTAGAGCGGCGGGCAGAAAAGGCTTTCAGCCCGCTGAAATGAACGACAACAAAGGCAATGAGGCAGAGGAGGGCCGATACTTCCAGCAGGGTGGCGATCCAGAGCTTCTCCGGGACAAGGCTATAGCCGATCGCTCCGGCCACAGCCAGAGCCACTCCAATCACACCAAGCGGAATCGTCTTGAGGTTCATTTCCACCGCGCCGAGTCCACAACTCGGTGAGACAAAAAGAGCATCAGGGCCAGACTGCTGAGAAAGTACACGAGATCTTTCGTGTCGACCAGCCCTCGCACCAAGTGATCATAGTGCTCCATAAAAGACAGGTACGAGACGGCCTGCCCGAGAACCGTATCCCCTAACAATGCACCCAAGCCAGAAAGGAGCCATAGGACCAATAGCAGGCCGATGCTCACAAAAGCGGCAACGATCTGATTTTCGGTCAGTGCCGAGGCCAGTACGCCGACGGAAAGGAAAAGGGCGCCGAGTAAAACAAGTCCAAGGTACCCGGTCAGCACGGGATACCAATCGAAATCGCTGAAGAGCGCGAGCATGAGCGGCATGAGGCCGGTCAGCCCGAGTAAGCTCAAAAACACAAGGAATACGCTCATGAACTTGCCTGCCACGATTTCGTTGATGCCGATCGGAGAAGTCAGCAAGAATTCGAAGGTACGGAGCTTGCGTTCTTCGGCGAAGAGCCTCATCGTCAGGATTGGCAGGATTATCAGAAGAATAAACCGCATGCTGGCAAACAGATTCCTGAAAACCAAATCGTTCAGATTGAGCTGGGCACTTCCCTGCACCTGCATCAGCTGAATCGCCTGGGCTCCGGCAAAGACCAGGTAGAGATAGGCCAGCAGTCCCACGATCAACAGAAACACAGCGCCCACGACATACACCACGGGCGAGACAAAGTACGAGCGCAACTCCTTTGCGATGATGGCTTGGACTGGCGTCATACCGGCTGCCCTGTCGATTCTACTGACGCGGCGACGCTGTCCGGCGCGAGGCCTTCCTCATGCCTGGTCAGCTGGAGGAACACGTCTTCTAAGGTCATGGAAATGGCTTTGAGTTCGAGTAGCCCCCACCCACTGGTGACCGCCACGCGGGCCACCTCTTCCCGCACGTCCCGGCCAAGTTCACATTCCAGGAGAAAGGTACCGGAGTCGCCGCTGGTGAAGACATTCTGGACCCCTCTAAGCGCCTTTAAACGGCTATGCGTATCTGCGGCAGGCGTTTTGAGTATCAGTGAGATCTTTTCGGACTGGCGCAAGCGCGCAGAGAGTTGTTCGGGCGTATCTTCGGCCACGATGCGCCCGCCGCTGATGATCACGACGCGCTGGCAGACGGCGGTGGCTTCAGGAAGAATGTGGGTGCTCAAGATGACGGAATGGGTTCCGGCCAGGTTCTTGATCAACTCTCGGATCTCGATAATCTGTTTGGGATCGAGACCGACGGTCGGTTCATCCAGAATTAAGATCGGAGGATCGTGCAGCAGCGCTTGGGCCAAGCCGACACGTTGGCGATATCCGCGCGATAGGTTCCCAATCAACCGGCGTTGCACCGTGCCAAGTCCGAGCCGTTCGATTTCACGCTGTATGGACGCCGTGAGTACTTTCCCACTTAGACCACGAAGACGGCCCACGAACTGAAGATACTCTGTAACCGTCAACTCCTGATAAACCGGCGGAGTTTCAGGCAAATAGCCAATTCGGCGTTTCACCTCCATCGGCTGGTCTGCACAGTCGAATCCCGCCACCCGTGCGATGCCTTCGGTGGCCGGCATGAAACAGGTCAGAATACGCATGGTAGTAGTTTTCCCGGCTCCATTCGGCCCCAGGAACGCCAACACCTCACCCTTGGCAACGGAGAAACTGACGCGATCGAGGGCGGTATGTTGTCCATACCGCTTCGTGATCTGCTGGACTTCAATCATATGTGGTGATTTGGATCGGTTGAATTGGAAAGTACTGCCGGCGGGCCAGTTGTCGCACTCTCACCGATAGCGCATCGCATCTTACTCAGTCGGGTTGAGGCAGTCAATATCGTGGTCAGACACCTGCAACTTTACACCTTTTCTCCATCCTGCTAGAGTCCGCGCGCGGAGAGGCCTGACCAGGGAGATCGATCAGTGACGAGGGTGCCTCAAGCGAGGGTAGCGCTAGTTGCAATCGCTGCATTGATGGCACTGTTCTGCATTCCACCCGACAGCTGGGGAGCCAGCGGGCGAACCTATCGGGTCCACGGCCAGGTAGTGGCAGTGAACGTAGTCCAAGCCCCCCATATGATTGTCGTCAAAACACCCTTGAGCAAGCATGATGCTATGACCGTGGGGGCCAAGGTGACGTCTCAAACAAAGATTGTCCGAAAGGGAAAGAGGATCGCACTGCAGACCATCAGAGTAGATGAGGCGGTCTGGCTAACCTACGTCAAACAGAGAGACGGGGTATTCGCCCAGACCATCCAGGTTCAGTAGCACTGTGAAGACTAACAAGTAATCAACGTAATATCAGTGAGTTATAGGCTACGTGGTTATCTTCAAACCTCGAGAGACTCTGTACCAGTTTCAGACAGGTGACCTCAGGATGTTCGCGTTAGGCCATCTATCAGTTGACTGGCACGAGCACTTTCTTCTATAAGTGTGCCACCTAAACCCTATCTCAACATTCAATTTTGCAAAACCTCTACGTGGACAACAGCTCTTTATTAGTTTCTCTCCTTTTCCCTTCACCCCAACGTAGGGGGATAGGGCTACGGTTTCGGTATTGTGGGGTTTTCGGTTGGACCGTACTGTGAAGGGACACAAGCCAGTTCCTATATGACCGCTGGTTTAACCGAGAACAAGAGGTATTAGATGATCCTCCGAGCTCGTGAAAGCAGTCGGCGATTGTTCTGGGCAGTAGGCAGTCTTGGGATGCTCCTCAGCGCCTGCTCCTGGGTCCCCAAGGGGGAGTCTCAACTGGACGTCGGGATTGAGGATCGAGGAGTGGCTTCCTGGTATGGCCAGTCATTTCATGGCAAGCAGGCAGCCAATGGCGAATTGTTCAACATGGAGGCCTTGACTGCTGCCCATCGGACCCTCCCACTCGGCAGCGTGGTCCGGGTCGTGAATTTGGCGAACGGGAAACATCTCCACGTACGGATCACTGACCGGGGTCCCTATATCAACAGCCGAATCCTGGATCTTTCCCGTGGCGCAGCGGCTCGCTTAGGGATGATGGACGGAGGACTATCCCATGTACGGGTTCAGTTAGTTGGGGAACGCCGACCCGCCGCTCTTCTCTCTTCTGAGGCTATGGAAACCGCATCGGTCGCCCTCATTCTCGGGCAAGAACACATCCCCACAAAGGCCACTGAGCCCCTCTCCGCAACTTTGGGGAAGTCGGATCCTCTGATGGTCCATCCCCTTCGACTGCCTCCTGTCGATATCTGGGTCCAGCTACGCACACGACGTTTGACGGGGATGCAGGCGGCAGATCATACCGACCATACCGAAATTGCGACTGTCGTTTTTACTTAGACCGCAGCGGCTTAGCCTGGTTGCCAGGTTCAGAATGTCCGGACCGGGGTTAGTCGAAGCCTATGCGCATCGCTGCTCTAACTGCTTGGTCGTGCAGGGGTTCTTGCGTGTCATGATACCAGGCTCCTCAGGGTCTTCTCGATCTGGGGGTCAAGCCAGTCACGTTTCCTCGGTAAGTCATTGACAGGCTTACGAACGGTCGAGGTGAATAGCCACGGAAAGATACTCGTTGAGACTCTGCCAGAAGGCCGCAATATCTTCCGTCTCACTACAGCCGCTCCGTGAGGCACGGATGACCCTATTCCGCCGCTCAATCGAGAATCATTCGCCGATCGACGTGCGGCGTGAGACCCGGATCGTTCGATACAAAGATCACCGACCAGGGCTCGTCTTTTGAGCAAAGCCGCCGCAAGATGGTCTCGCGTATGGCCGG
>CAMDRK010000185.1 GCA_945906715.1 Nitrospira lenta | reverse complement strand
ACGTAGCGCAGCAGGTCGGCTTCAAATTGTTGGACCTTGTCGACCGGGACATCGTCCAGGTAGCCGTTGACGCCGGCGTAAATCGACAGCACTTGATCGGCGACCGGCATCGGTTTGTATTGCCCCTGTTTGAGCAATTCCACCATCCGCACGCCGCGCGCAAGCTGCATCTGTGTCGCTTTGTCCAGCTCGCTGCCGAACTGCGAGAATGCGGCCATTTCACGATACTGCGCGAGGTCGAGCCGAAGGGTACCGGCTACCTGTTTCATGGTTTTGATCTGAGCCGAACCTCCAACGCGTGAGACCGAGAGGCCCACGTTAATCGCGGGACGAATACCGGAGTAAAACAGATCGCTGCCGAGATAGATTTGCCCATCGGTAATCGAAATGACGTTTGTCGGAATGTAGGCGGACACGTCACCGGCTTGTGTTTCAATGATCGGCAGCGCGGTGAGGCTTCCCCCGCCGAGCTTGTCGCTGAGTTTCGCCGCGCGCTCCAACAATCGGGAGTGGAGATAGAATACGTCGCCAGGATAGGCTTCGCGGCCTGGTGGACGTCGGAGCAACAGAGACAGCTGGCGATAGGCCACGGCGTGTTTGGAGAGGTCGTCGTAGACGATTAAGGCATGTTTGCCGTTATCCCGGAAGTACTCGCCGATGGCAGCGCCGGAGAAGGGCGCCAGGTACTGCATGGGCGCTGCATCGCTCGCAGTGGCCGCTACCACGATGCTGTATTCCATCGCGTGGTTCTCTTCGAGCGTCTTGACCACGCGCGCGACGGTCGAACGTTTCTGGCCGATGGCGACATAGATGCAAAAAACGTTGAGGCCCTTTTGGTTGATGATCGTATCGACGGCAATGGCGGTCTTGCCGGTCTGCCGGTCGCCGATGATCAACTCACGCTGTCCTCGGCCGATGGGGATCATGGCGTCGATGGCCTTGATGCCTGTCTGCAAGGGTTCGCGTACCGACTGACGTGTATTGACGCCGGGGGCCACCACCTCGATGCGGGACGAGAGCGTCGACTTGATCGGGCCCTTGCCATCGATCGGCTGGCCGATCGCGTTCACCACACGGCCGATCAAGGCTTCGCCGACTGGAATTTCCGCAATGCGCCCTGTGCGCTTGACTGGATCGCCTTCCTTGACTCCAACGTCATCGCCCATGAGCACGGCGCCGACGTTATCTTCTTCAAGATTCAACGCGATTCCGTAGAGACCGCCAGGAAACTCGAGCATTTCTCCGGCCATGGCTCCGTCGAGACCATAGACCTTGGCAATTCCGTCTCCGACCTGAATGACCGAGCCCGTCTCCTTGACGTCGACTTGCTTGTCGAAACCTTTGATCTTTTCTTTGATAATCGAACTGATTTCGTCTGCCTTAATCTGCATAGCTACTCCTTAATCAACAAACTCTGCATCGCTTGTAACCGCCCCAGCACGGTGCTATCGACCACCGTGCTGCCGAGACGGATCTGCATGCCGGCGAGATAGCGGGCATCTGTATGAAAGGTGACTTCGACTTGGCGCTTGAGCATGGTGCGCAAGCGATTGCTGATTTGATCTTGTTCGCCTGGGGGTAGGGCCGTTGCGGAGAACACGGTGACTTGCTGAGTGCCTTTCGACGCATCGGCAAGTTTGGCAAAGGCCTCGGCGATTTCCGGAAGAAAGCCGACGCGATTTTTCTTCACTAACTGTTCGAGAAATGTTTTCCCGATGGGAGGACACCCCAAACGCGAACCAAGTTCTACAAGAACGGCAATTTTGTCTTCGGCTCCAAAGCTCGGCGAGGCCACGACATGGCGCAATTCTGCCGAATCCTTGATCGCTTGCCCCAGCTCCGTTAAGGCCGCACGGGTTGGATCGATGGTGGATTGGTCGAGGAGTTCGAATAGCGCCTGTGCATAACGTCGCGCCACTGCTGTCTTTATCACTTTAACGGTCCGTTCGCTCTTTATTTAAAGATAAGGGGGTAGCCTTCGTGGCTCGCACGAAAAGCAGCGCGACAAGTTAGCATTGGCAGACGAGGGCTGTCAATATGACGGTGTGGATCGAAAGAAAGCTAAAATGATTGGATGATGCCGCCGCCCAATACACGATCATTTCGATAGAACACCGCGGATTGCCCTGGACTCAAGGCGCGCTGTGGCTCATGGAAGACAATGCGGAGGGTGCCATCTGAACGAGACTGGATGGTCGCAGGCGTGGCTGGCGTAGCATACCGGACCTTGACCTCAGCCTCTATCAATCCACCGAGTAGTGAGGAGTCGAAGAGATTCAGATCTGCGACGTCACACTGACTGCGACGCAATGACTCTTCTCCTCCAAGGACGACAGTATTGGTAGCGGGCTGGACTTGCTGTACATAGAGCCTGCGGCCGGCCGCGATCCCGAGCCCCCGTCGTTGACCGGGTGTATAAAAGGCGATCCCTTCATGGTCGCCTAAATATCGTCCCTCATCGTCCACGAAGGCCCCCGGCTTCTTGGCAGCAGGCGCCTCTTTCTCGATGAAGGTTCGATAATCGCCATGGCTCACGAAGCAAATTTCCTGGCTTTCCTTCAATTCATCTGCGGGTAGTCCCAACGCCTCCGCCTCCTTCCACACGTCAGCCTTCTGCATTCCTCCCACAGGAAAGAGCAGCCGCGCGAGCCATGACTGCCTGAGGCGATAGAGAAAATAGCTTTGATCTTTCCTGGGATCGGCTGCTCGCTGAAGAGTCGACTGCCCCCCGGATTCCCCAATGCGAACATAGTGACCGGTGGCCACAAAATTGATCCCGCGCGCGTCCGCAAGCTCAATCAGACCCCGCAGTTTGACGCGCTCGTTGCACCGGACACAGGGATTGGGCGTTGTACCTTCGAGATAGCCGGCTACAAAGTCGTCGATCACGCCGGCACGAAAGATATCCCTGGTGTCGACCACCTCATGCGGGATCTTCAATGTCTGCGCGACATACCGGGCAATACCGACCTTGCAGCAGCCACGTTCTTCCCAGCGCTTAGAGGCTGCGACCGTTTCGTCTTCGTGCTCCCAGACCTGAAGTGTGACACCACGAACGTCGTAGCCCTGGCGTACCAGAAGGGCTGCGGCGACAGAGCTGTCCACACCACCGCTCATGCCAAGGAGAACAGTAGGGCAAGCCATAGGGGCGCTATTGTACTGAGGAGAGAGGAAAAGGGCTAGCCCGCATTTTTCATGAAGGTTCGTTGCGAAAGCGTGCAGACGCGAAGCGAGACGGGCATTCGGAGCGCAGGGGACTGGCTCTGCCGTCTGCGGCAGTGCCTGTCCCGCTCCACAGACGGGGACAGGCTAAGAAGAAGGGGTGCCAGTCCCCAACAGTATGTCGAAGGGATGAACGGCGAGACTGCCCGTCGTAGCCCCGCTTGCAGCAGAAGCTTCATGAAAATGCGGGCTGGAGGGCTGTTTCCTACAGTTAACGGGCAGATGCAGCAAGATTGGGCGACACGTCGACCGGTGGGTTACGTTCGCCGCTCCAATGATGATCTCCCATGTCGCACATCCCATGGAACCGAGAACCTTCTTCGATCGCAATGACCGGGGTTCGGATATCGCCGACAAGTACACCGGGCTTCAGGATATGAATCTTTTCAAGGGCAGTGACGGTGCCATTGATCTTGCCGCTATTCATGAGCACTCCAACTGATACGACGCCCTCGATTACGGCATGCTCTCCGACGATCAGAGTTCCGGATATATATATCTCGCCTTCGACGCGCCCATCAATCCGAACTGTGCCATCAAAGCTCACGACGCCCTTGAATTCCGTGCCTTTCCCTAGCAGCGTAAAATTCTCGGTGTCTTGCTCGATTTGCTGGGAGCGTTCTTTCATTGCCCACATGATCGCCTCCTAAGGCTCTTCCCGCACATGCATGGCCCGGCACCACACAAAAATACACAGGTAAAATGCCTAGATAGTAATATGTTTCTTAGCCATTGACGCGCTTGATATGAGGGGGCGCGATCACTCCGATGGGCAGCAGCGCGGCATCCCGAGAGACATCGCGAACGCCGTGAGCCATTTCGAGTGCGCCGTTGAACAACACGCCGTCTTCCATTGAAAGGACCGGCGTCTTGACGCTTCCATTCATGATGGCCGGAGCACGGAGCTTGACGCTGTCTTTCGCAACGACATCCCCGGTGATCCTTCCCTTACAGACAATGGTTCCGGCAGTAATTTTTGCCTGGATGATGGCCTCTTCACCAATCAGGAGCACGCCGTCGGTATGAATTTCTCCGTCAAGGTGTCCATCGATTCTCACCGTGCCGCTATAGGAGATGGTCCCCTTGAATTCGACTCCCTTTCCCACAAAGGCACTAATGTCCCCCGCCCCATCAGCAATTGTTGAATTTGCAACAACCATGGTAACCTCTTTGCCTTCCTGCTCGTTAGAGCCTGTCTCTTCTCTTTTTTCCTGTCCCCACATGAACGCGCCTCCTCGAGTTGATGCCTCCACTATTCCAGCATAGCTGTGATGCTGTCATGAGAAGTAGTCGATAAGAATGCGCATGGCCGCGCATACGTATAAGCAACAAGTATGCCTCTACGTAGCCAGGCCTCTTTGAGGCAGAATGTGGTGCGGACTAGTTCAGAAGTGTCTCAAGAATTCCATCGAGTTCAGGGGGGGAGAAGTAGTGAATGACGATTTTACCGCCTCGTTTCCCTTTCTGGATGACGACTTTAGTGCCTAATCGTTTCTGTAATCGCTCTTCCACGTCAGACCAAGGTGTTCGCTGCAATGCCTTTGTCCCTCGTTTCTTCGCAACTGACGCAGACTCTACAAGTTTTTCTGTTTCTCTCACCGATAAAACGTTTGAGACTACCAACTTGGCAACTCTAAGCTGTTCATTCTGTTCATGGAGACCGAGAATGACTTTGGCATGTCCCATGGAGATTTGATTCGTTTCGATCAGCTGCTGGATTTCCGAAGGAAGATTGATAAGACGTACGATATTGGCAATCGACGATCGCTCACAATCGACTCGTTGCGCAATTGTGTCCTGGGTTAGTCCAAATTCGTTCATCATCCGATGGTAAGTTTTAGCCATTTCCATGGGATTGAGATCCGCGCGTTGAATATTCTCTATCAGCGCCAGGACAACAGATTCTTCATCTCCGCAATTGCGAATGACGGCTTGAATCGTCTCCAGTCCTGCTTCTTTCGCCGCTCGCCAACGCCGTTCACCGGAAATGAGCTCGTAGATTCCGTCGCCTTTGCGGCGAACTAATATCGGTTGAAGCAATCCATTTTGCTTCAATGAGGCTGTGAGTTCTGCGAGTTCCTGAAGGGAAAACGACTGTCTCGGCTGATACCGGTTCGGTACGATCGCATCGATCCGCAGATGTTGCACCTCAGGCAATTCCGGCATCGACACGGGCTTGATGGCGGGCAGCAATGCGTCGAGTCCTCTACCGAGCGCTTTTTTCTCCATGACTCACAAACTCCTTGGCTAAGGACAAATAGGCTTGTGATCCTGCCGATGCAACGTTATAGAGCATGGCTGGGCGTCCATAACTTGGAGCCTCCGCCAGCGTTACATTGCGAGGGATCACTGTGCTGTAGACGACATCTTTGAAATATCCACGAACTTGTTCAGAGACCTGACGCGCCAACGTATTCCGCGCATCGAACATTGTCAAGACGATCCCTTCCAG
>CAMDRK010000184.1 GCA_945906715.1 Nitrospira lenta | reverse complement strand
TTTTCTTGCACATACGACTGCCGGCACTTCGGGCACACAAACACGCCTTTCACATAATGTACTTTCCGCGTTTCTTTCATATACCCACCCCTTGCTTGTTCGGGCCGAGGATCGCATAGGCGACCGCGCGATTGCAAGATGCACGTGGCAGGAGCGGGACAGCTTCAACCTATTGGTGCTGATCGACCCATTTCTTGGCCTTTCCAAGCGCGATCTCATTCGCCTTTTTTTCTGTGTCCCTGACCTCATGCGATTCACCCTCCAGGGTTTTCATCGGCGCTCGTCCCCCCTCGGAGAGCCATGCCAGCGCTTTGGGCGACCATTGGTCACCTCCGAGATGTTGAGAACAGGCCTTAATCTTATGATTTTTGTAAGTCACCCACTCAGCCATTTTCAGATCTCCTTTTTATCTCATAGTTTTGTAATCTCAAGGATAACAGATACGAACGATGCATTGCCTAACTCCTCAACCCGGCCTGCGACCCAGGCGACTTCAAACTTGACTCACTCCTGGCAGGCCGATAGGATGCCGCCGTGCAACAACGCCGACCACTTGTCCTTTTCCTCGTTCTCCTCTTCTCGTTCCCCTGCTATACCCTGGCGGGAAACGATCCATCCCAGCCCGGGCTGATCCCAATTAACCTCCCAGGAGGCGCCATCATTCAGGCAGAATTGGCCAACACGCCACAGAAACGAGCAGAGGGCTTGATGTACCGAACGCATTTAGCCCCGGACCGAGGGATGCTCTTTACGTTCTCCCAAGCAGAGGCCTGGGTGTTCTGGATGAAAAATACAAAAATCCCACTCGATCTCATCTGGCTCAATGAGAAAAAGCAGATTATTCATATAGAACAGAACGTCCCAATCTGCACGAGAACGGACGACAGCTGCCCCCAATACCGGCCCAACGAAGGCGCACTTTATGTCTTGGAACTTGCAGGGGGCCGAGCGGAGAGTTTGAAGCTACAGCGAGGATCGAAACTCCAATTCCAAGTCCCATAGGTCTAGCAATCTGCGGAGAATCTATTGACGCAGGCCAGTAACCTCACTGATCCGCATGTCTGAGATACCGAGAAAACACTCGGTGGGATGCTCAAAAAGACCGTCCAGCAAGGCCGCAGCCGACGAAAGCACCGGAGGCGTAGCCTCTGGGCTACGTTGAGGATGCTTTCGAGGCGAGAACGAAGCTGGCGGTTTTTTTCAGCATCCCGTGGGCTAAGAGCGTTCCTGCCAGGCCCTCATCCGCCTCGCCGTAATCACTCCATCCACACGCTCAACGGCTTTGATTACCTGATCGATGTGGTGGGTATCTGACACTTCTACGACAAAGTCCAGCACAGCCTTCTGATCCTCCCTCGTCGCGATCTCGGCACGGCTGATGTTGGCATGGCATTCCGCAATCGCAGAAGACACCTTCGCCAAGACTCCTGTCTTATCGACGGCGACAATGGACATTTTGACCGAGTGTGTACTGGGTGTGGCAGCATCCCATTCCACCTCTACCAGCCGTTCCCTGTCATAGTCCAGCGCCTCAAGATTCGGACAATCGACGGCATGGATCGTCAGGCCGCGGCCACGAGTAATATATCCGAGGATGCGGTCGCCTGGCACAGGGTGGCAACAGCGCGACAGCTGCATCAGTAGATCCCGAGACCCTTTGACCTGTACGCCCGTGCCGTCGCTCTTCCCACCGACCGCCTTACGTACAGCAGGAGGTTCCGGGGCCGGCGCCGGCGTCCCAGGTGACGGAGTGGTGAGTTTGCCGATCACCTGCGACGTCGCCACACGACCGAACCCAACTGCCGCAGCCAATTCGTCGATACTGTCGAATCCCGATTGACGAGCAGCTTCTAACAGCTCCGCCGATTTGAACATCCTGGCCGGCGCCATTCCCTGACGGCGGAACTCCGACTCCAGTAAACGGCGGCCGATCTCGATACTGCGCTTCTGCTCTTCGAGCTTGATCCAGTGTTTGATCTTCGTCTTCGCGCGCGAGGTGCGGACGAACTTCAACCAGTCCTTGTGCGGCGATTGTGTGGGAGACGTCAGAATTTCGACCGTATCGCCACTGGCCAGTTGATGCTTGAGCGGCACGATCTTCCCGTCCACCTTGGCCCCGACACAATGGTCTCCGACCTGGGTATGAATCGCGAATGCAAAATCGACGGGAGTCGATCCTCTCGGCAACTCTTTCACAATCCCTTTGGGCGTGAACACATAGACCACATCGTGAAAGAGGTCGAGTTTCACCGAGTCCATGAACTGCCGGTTATCCGTCAAGTCTTCATGCCATTCGACGAATTGGTGGAGCCAGCCGAAGGCCTTGCTGTCACGATCTGCCACCTGTCCCTGTTCTTTATACTTCCAATGGGCAGCGATGCCGTGTTCGGCGATACGATGCATCTCTTCTGTGCGAATTTGGAATTCGACGTGCTCCCCCTTCGGGCCCACCACCGTCGTATGTAAAGACTGATAGAGATTGGACTTTGGAATTGCGATGTAGTCCTTGAAACGCCCCGGTACGGGCCGCCAGACCGAGTGAATCACCCCGAGCACGGCATAACAGTTCATCTTGCTATCGGTCACGATCCGCAGCGCAGTCAGATCGTAGACCTCTTCAAACGTAATCGACTGCTTATTCATCTTTTGGTAAATGCCGTAGAGATGTTTAGGCCGACCGTAGACATGTCCGATCAACCCGTTCTCTTGCATGGTCTTATGCACGAGCTGGCTGACTTCATCGATATACTGCTGCCGATCCTCGTCCCGTTTTGCCACACGGACACGTAATGTCTCGTAGACTTCAGGTTTGAGGTGTTTAAGGCATAGATCCTCAAGCTCATTCTTGATCCACCCGATTCCTAGGCGGTTCGCCAGCGGCGCATAGATCTCCAACGTCTCCTGGGCGATCTCCTGCCGCTTAGGCGCGCTGAGATGCTCTAAGGTCCGCATGTTATGCAGCCGGTCGGCGAGCTTGATGAGGACGACCCGGATATCGTCCGCCATCGACAGCACCATCTTGCGGAAATTCTCGGCCTGTTTTTCTTCGTAGCTTCGAAACGTGATCTTGCCAATCTTGGTCACCCCATCAACCAGATGCACGACGTCTTTTCCGAACTCTCTTTCGAGTTCAGCAGGCGTGGCAACCGTATCTTCCAGGGTATCGTGCAGCAGCGCTGCGACGATGGCGGTGACATCTGTTTTGAGCGAGGTCAGGACTCCGGCAACGGCGATGGGATGCTGAAGGTAGGGTTCTCCGGACCGACGAAGTTGTCCTTCATGCGCTTTCGCGGAAAACTCGTAGGCCTTGCGAACTAAGCCGAGGTCGGCATCGGCATGATAACTTCTGATCCGATCCAGCAGTTGGTCGAGGTCTGTGACAGTTTGGTACACCATGATTCACTCACTTACCTACTCACGCTCGGTCGAATATCGCGAATGCGAAGCTGAATCCGGTCACGGCCGTTCCAGTGGTTCAATTCGGGAGTGAAGGCCAGATCGACCGGGGCGCGCAACGGAATGCCCCGCTCCAGCAACGACTTCATGCCGAACCCGATACTATCGAACGGCAGTGATGTCCCCTGCCGCACGGTCATTTTCAGATGTTTCTCGCCAACCGTGCGTGAATCCATGACTTCAAGACGGGTTACCGCAAACGTGGGCTCTGGATTACCCGCGCCGAACGGATGCAGTGAACCGATTTCCCTGAGCAACTGCAGATTCACTTCGTCCAGACGCACTTCAGCATCAACGTTCAGCGTTGGAACCTTGGCGCCATCGTGGGTCCATCCGGCCACCACATCGGAAAATTTTGCGCGAAACTCGTCGATCCGGGACTCGCGAACCGTCACACCAGCGGCACTCGGATGCCCTCCGAAGGCCTCCAACAACTCCCGACAGGAAGCCAATCCTTGATAGAGATCGAACCCGCCGGTCGTCCGCGCTGAGCCTTTGGCGATACCCTGTTCATTGATGGACATGACAATCGCCGGGCGCTGAAACCGGTCGACCAAACGCGCCGCGACGATACCGACCACTCCGAGGTGCCAATGCCGGGAGGCCAGCACAAGTGCTGGCGGCGCTTCGCGATCCTTCAACGAGGCCAGCGCCTCCGCCATGATATCCACTTCGATACGCTGCCGTTCACGATTTAGTTGCTCAAGCCGGTCTGCCAATCGCTGCGCCTCGGCCGGGTCGTCGGTCGTCAACAACCGCACACCCAACATGGCATCATCCAATCGCCCTGCGGCATTGATGCGCGGCGCCAGTTTATAGGCAATCGTTTCCGCCGTGCAATCCTGTGTCACGCCCGCCACCTGCTTCAGCGCGCGAACACCACAGCGCGCACCACGCGACAACTGGACCAATCCTTCACGCACAAACCTTCGATTCTCATCGTGCAAAGGAACGACGTCGGCAACCGTCGCCAACGCCACGAGATCGAGCAATGACTCCAGCGGTACGCCGGCAACCCCGTAGCGCAGCTGATAGGCCTGTGCCACCTTGTAGGCCAGCGCCGCAGAACAGAGACCGAGAAAAGGGTAACGAGAGCCGGCTCGATGGGGATTGAGTACCGCCACAGCCGGCGGCATGCCCTCATCAGTCTGGTGATGATCCGTCACCACCACATCCATACCAAGGCTGGCCGCCAATGCGATTTCTTTGTGCGAGGTCGTACCGCAATCGGACGTCACCAACAATGAGATGCCCTCATCATGCAGACGCTGCACGGCGCCGAGGTTGAGTCCGTAGCCTTCGCGGAGACGATGCGGAACATAGGCGCGAACCCGTGCGCCCAACCCGCCAAAGAACGACAGATAGACGCTGGTCGCCGTAATCCCATCGACATCGTAATCGCCGTAAAAACAGATCGGCTCCTGAGTCGTGACGGCGCGATACAACCGTTCGACCGCCTGGTCCATGTCGGGAATCAAAAATGGATCGTGAGGCGTCTGCATCGACATCCATGACGTGGCCTCATCCGGTGTAGTCACGCCTCGGGCCAAAAACAACGATGCCGTAGCTGGAGAAATTGAGAGGGCCTGAGCTAACGAAGCCCGCTGAGATAGATTGATATCACGGAAGACCCAGAGCCTTGACTTCATGTGGGCCTCTTGAGGATTTGAAGCTAACTATCTGAGAATTAAAGGGATACTAGTCCTTAAGCCCCGCGTTGTCAAACCAGCCGGAGTGGTTGCTCAGGTTTGTTTTGGCAACTACTCAGGTAGATAGGCTGAAGGTGTTCAGGCTGAAGGTCGGAGTTCCGAACACTTCCAGGCTGAGCACCTGAGTACTTACCAGCATTCTGCTAGACACTGGAGCGAGGTGAGGAGGGGAAAGAAGGGAGTAGTTCGCCTAACTACCGGCGCTACTCCCCTCCTTTTTGCACGTAGTTCTTGACGAATTCTTCGGCGTTCGTTTCAAGCACGTCGTCGATTTCATCGACCAGCTTATCGATGTCTTCTTTCAACTTCTTGCCGGCCTCGACGACCTTCGGATTGGCCTTGACCTCTTCCTTCCCCTGAGGCTCCCGCCTGGGTTCCTGCTTGCGCTCTTGTTTCTCCATCCGAGCACCTCCCGTGATTCTGGGAAACTCTCGTGGGTCAGCCACCAGCGTGATCCCATACGGTCACCTTACTCCACGATTCTTTTAGCCGTCAAGACAAGGCAACATTCGTGAAGGAT
>CAMDRK010000183.1 GCA_945906715.1 Nitrospira lenta | reverse complement strand
AACCCATTCTTCCTGCCAGAGCCCCTTGCGCCTTACGCTACGACCCTTCTAGAATACGCCTCCTTGCGAGACTCCTCTCATGCCATTCTCGATTCGCCCTCATCGTCGATTTCCTGTCTGTTGCCCTGTGACCCACTACGCCGGTCTATCTGAGGGCCACGGTATTGTCTGGAATCTTTCGGTAAATGGGTGGCGACTCTCCGGCGATGTGTCGCTGCGAGTTGGACAAACGTGTCCCCTAACCGTCAACTTGCCAAACCAAGAACGTATTCTTGTGGCTGCTGCTATCGTGCGGTGGGTCCGGGGAGAGGAGTATGGCATGGAAGCCTTGGTGGTTGAGCCGCACACAGAGGCCATGCTCCAGCAGTACGTGAAGCGGCTGGTGCAGAGGACGTATGCCACAACAGAGGAGGAACACGATGCCTCCATTTCCGAAACCATCCCTTAACTTATCGTATCAAGTCCCCGTCAAGACCGCGCCCATGCAGCGACACAAAGCGAAACCAGACCGTGTAATCCCAGCGAAGTCTGAGAATCGCCTTCTCCTTGGCACATGGAATATTGCCGATCTCGGAGTCCAGGAACGACGGACAAGAAACATCTACCAACATGATCTAAGCTTCCAATGCAATGGGCCAATTGATACAGGCGGAGCTTGACCGGTATTCTCAATTCTCCAACGTCGGCCTGCAACTTGCTGAAAAGTACGAAGAGATTTGGAAGTTTATTGATCCATCCCTGTTGTGAGTACCACTTGAGGTTTAAATGCAGCTCTTAACGATCTTGATAGCTGCATATGTCGTTATCTTCTTCTGTCCTGAGCCTCTATTCGCGGCTGACTTCTCCGGCCAAGCCGTAGGTGTGATCGACGGCGACTCCATTCGTGTCATGCACAATGGACGAGCGGAAGAGATTCGCCTCAACAGCATCGACTGTCCTGAGAAGAGCCAGGCTTACGGGAAGAAAGCGAAGCTGGCGACATCCGAACTCGTCTTCGGAAAGGAAGTCACCGTCAACATGACCGGCAAGGATCGCTACGGGCGCACGCTCGCCTCGGTCATCCTCCCTGATGGTAGAAACCTTAATCACGAATTGGTCAAAGACGGCTGGTGCTGGTGGTACAGGAAGTATGCGCCAGGAGATGCGGTGCTGGAAGGGTTAGAACACGAAGCGCAAGAGGCCAAGAAAGGCCTGTGGATTGATCCCTCACCCATTCCGCCGTGGGTCTACAGGAAAGCAAGGCGAGGGCAGGCGCTTGACCTCTCAGATCTTGTACCATTGGGTGCTCCAACTGAAGGAAACGAGTTTACTCGTGGTCCGCCACTCTCGGGAGCTATCGAGAAAGGCTCCGCGCCCTCTGCCTCAACCTCTTCCTATCCTGTCATCGGCAACCGAAAGAGTCACATCTACCATCAACCTGATTGTCCGAACTATAGCCAGGTTGCCCCACTTAACCGAGTCGAGTTTAATAGCGAGGCAGAGGCGGAAGCGGCAGGGTATCGACGGGCGGGGAATTGCCCCTAGGCTGGCGAAGTAAAGAACCCCGCCCTTCCAGGCGGGGCTTTTGTAAACCAAGAGGGAATGTGCCTCCGCTTCGCTACGGGCTGCCATTCATCCCCGCTCTTCCGAGCGGGGCATCCTGGCAGATCTTGGTGAATCTCAAGCCAGTTTGCGCATAAGTGTTTCGGGCGAGACACTAGGGATCATGGCCTTCTCGTCGAAGTCTGGCACATGCGCCTCTCCTCCATCGGTTAAGCCGACCACAGACCAAACGTCAGCCTTCAGATGATCCTTTTTGCCAAATCTGTTCTGAACTCCTTCGCAATTTCCCCTGAACAAGTCCTGCTCTTCGCCTAACTCAAGGGCATGGTTTCCATTTCCTTCCAGGTGTCGTCAGAAATAGAAGGATTGTTGCCAAGATAACACTTACGCGAGTTCAATAAGTAATTGCACCACTCCGCTAACATAGCGGGATATGGCACACAAACAGTTGCGCGTTGAGGAGCGCGAGGAAATACAGCGGAGATTGTGGAGAAGGGAATCGATCCGGTCGATCGCCATGCGTCTCGGGCGTTCGCATACGTCGATCGCACGGGAGATCAAGCGCAACAACCCGAAGGTGGCGAAGCGGTACACGCCGCGCCTTGCGGACGAACGGGCGCGGAAGAAACGACAGAGTCGTGGCCGCATCGACCGGCTGAAGAACGAGACGATTCGTCAGTATGTCATCGATCATTTGAAAGAGCGGTGGTCGCCAGAACAGGTTGCCGGCCGCATGAAGCTCGAGGGAATCGGAAGCATCTCGCCTGAAGCGATATACCAGTTCATATACGCGCAGCTGTCGTATGGGAAACCGAAGCGAGGGAAAGAAGATCTGCGACCGTACCTACGCCGCAAGCAGAACAAGCGCCAACATCACGGAAGTCGCAAAGGACAGCGTATCTTCAAGCCGAACGGCCACTCAATTGATGAACGGCCACCAGTCGTCGATGCCCGTTCCCGCATCGGCGATTGGGAGGGCGACACGGTCGAATCGAGAGACCATGCTCCGGGCGTGAATACCCTGCTTGAACGTATGAGTGGCGTGTATCTCGTGACGAAGGTGAAAGACAAGACCGGTGGAGCGACCGTCGCTGCCGTGGCCGAGCGTATGGAGGCGGTACCAGAAGAAGCCAAACACACACTCACCATCGACAACGGGCCGGAGAATCGTGACTGGCAGATGATGGAGGACGCCACAGGACTCTCCTGCTTCTTCGCACATCCATACTGTTCGAACGAGCGCGGTGCGAATGAAAATGCGAACGGTCTCTTGCGCGAGTATTTTCCCAAAGGCACTGACTTCCGAGAGGTGCCGGACGAAGAAATCGCGCGGGTGGAGTATGCTTTGAACACGAGGCCTCGGAAACGGCACGGCTTCAGGACACCTTTAGAAATCTGGGGTGGTGCATTAACATGTTGAATTCAGGTTAAGATGGGTTGACAATACCGACCTCATGACCCTAATAGTGTGCCTCCTCTATTGCTAGGTCCTAAGATCCTCCTGTTGGAGACCTAGAGGATGACGATGTCTGCGAGAATTTCTCAATGTCTATTGGTTGCTTCCCGCAATCCGCCATCCTGTGGGAAACAGGCTCCCGTCTTATACGGACTCATGCACAGAATCTACCCCCTATCACTTCGTATTCCGGCCAGCTCCGTCTCGTCACGAGTAGCCAAGCCGGTTTCTTGCCCTGTTCCCAAAACAAACAGAGTCGCCGATATTTCATCAGGCACGGCAAGATTGCCTGCTTCATACAACCTGCCGAAGGGGGGTAACGGACTCGTCCACCAGCACGAACTAATGGAGGAGGTCGGCTGGGTGTGCATGATCTCGATCATTCTCCTGCCGCTGGGGTGACTGATGCTGGTCAGTGGCACCTCTGTTTAGGTCAGATTGAGACGGAAGAGAATACACGAGGACTGATGGAATTCTTGCAACGAGAATCTGTTCTGGTCACATCGATCGGCTGACAAAAAGGAGCGTCCCTATGGTTCCAATGCGAGCGCACTCGTCATCTGTTGCTTCTCCTACGGAGCCATGCTCGCTCCGAGGACGTGCCTCGGCTACATTCCTCAGCCTGTTGCTCGTTGGGCTGCTGGCGGGGTGCGGAGGGAGCGGGAGCAGTAGTGGAGGAGGAACTTCTTCTTCGCCTTCTTCCGTGACTCAAGTTGTCGGGTCGGCAGGCGGGACGGTCAGTTTGCCGGATGGGAGTGCGGTGACATTTGACGCTGGGGTACTCAAGGACGAGACTCAAGTGACAGTCGCGAGCGCGAATCAGCCGGTATCTCCCTTACCTGAAGGGGTTGTCACACTGTCGAAAACCGTCACTCTTGAAATGTCCCCAAATAGTTTTCTGCCTCCGACTACAAATCAAAGTTTTGTTACGATCAAGTTACCGTCCCCAGCACTGACCCTTGTGAGCAGGATACTCTCATGGATAGGGCCGAATGGTGCATTTGCCCAGGCAGCGCAAAGCAATCTGTATAGACCCGTGGTCCTGAACTGGGACCCTGCTGGAGGGTGGGAGAGTTCGGTTCTTTTTTCACCTCGCACCGAAGGACTAGGTACAGGCGCAGTGGCGGAAGTCCAAATTTCGTTCAAGGCTTTTGCCAGTATTGGGGCGATGCAGCCTTTCACCACCAAGACCACGACAGCTCTCACATGGGCCGATGCTTCACGTGGTGGTTGCCATCCCTCTCTGATGACTCTGTATCGTGTAAACAATCAGTCTCCTTCTATGCCGACGCCAACTTTTACGCCGATGCCAACTCAAGGAGGAATTGAGCTTCCACTCGGAAAGACGCCACTCGTTCTAGTTCACGGCATCCAGGCAAAGGGCCTTTGTGGAGCGCCGTATCGAGATACATGGACGAGCTTCATTGACGCATTTTTCAATGACGCGAGCCTGCAAGGGTTAAGAGACCGCTTCATCCTGTTTTCAGTGAACTACGACGACTACGAATCTATCTATGAAAAAAATGGCAGAGGGTTGGCTGACCTTCTTAATCCTGCCTTTCCATCCACGCCTGTATACGTGGTTGCCCATTCCATGGGCGGACTGGTGACGAGAGCGGCTATGACTCGGTTGCCGAGCTACCCCGCAGTTTGGCAGCCGGCCAACATTGCGGGGCTGGTCACAATAGGGACGCCTCATCATGGCACGCCCATAACAAGTCGGGAGGGAAGGGAACGGGTAAAAGATATAGACCTTGTGCCGTGGGTTTTCTTCAAATTTCTCCTCGATAACCAAGCACAGGGGTTCATGGACATGGCATTTGACCAACCTGGCTACACGTCTCTTCGTAATGAACCAGGGAATCCTGGCTTAGCCACCCTTCAGCGATGCGAGCGAGGTCAAAGTTCAGATTGCGGGTCCGGACAGTCCGTGTATAACCGTATCGTGGCTTTCGCTGGCAGCGTGTCTGAGCCGTGGAATAACGCAGCGTGCCTGGCCGATATAACGCCATCATATACGGACTCGAATTTCAATGACATCGTCGTCCCTCGGATGAGCGCCTTGTTCGTGGGACAGCCACTTCGACAGCAGACATCATTCCAGAATTTCCTTGCTCATACAGCCTTACCAAGCCTGTACAGACCGAATGACTTTTGCTCGATTGAAAACACAGCCGATAGGCTGGCACCCCCACAGTCCATGCTTGCCAGTTCCGAGGTTTTCCTTCAAGTCCAACAAGCGTTGGAGGGATTCTTCACTTCCCCACCTCCACCACCCTCTTCATTCACGTTAACGGTCGCCAAGCAGGGTGCAGGAGCCGGTACGGTGACGAGTTCGGTTGGTGGCATCAACTGCGGAACCGTCTGCATGTCTCAACCTATCACCGGCGGCGATTCCGTGGTGTTGACTGCCGCTCCTGGAATCGGTTCCACCTTCAGCGGTTGGAGTGGAGGCGGATGCAGTGGTGCTGGGACTTGTACGGTTACAATGAGTGCCGGCCAAAATGTCACCGCCACATTTAACCTTATCTCCCCTCCGCCACCATCTGGCGTACCTCCATACACCGTCACTTTGTTCACGGGTGGCTTGTACATTATTGATATCACGGCCGGCGCCGACGGCAACCTTTGGTTTGCGACGCAGAACGACCGGATCGGGCGAATTACCCCGGCCGGCGTGGTCACCGAGTTCAGCGCCGGCCTCTCCGCCAGCGCTGCGCCTTATCGCATCACGGCTGGTCCCG
>CAMDRK010000182.1 GCA_945906715.1 Nitrospira lenta | reverse complement strand
GACTCGGGGTTACTGAGATCCAAGATATCCAGTTGTTGCAGGGCAAGGTTAATGCTGAACAATCGCTTGGTCCCTGGATCATACGCGGATATTTCTGCACGGGTAGTGGTCCCGCCGGCGCTGTAGCGTCCAATCTGCTTCAGCGTGATGGACTTCGAGTCTGCCGCCTCCACGCAGATCGGCAGTCCTATCGCGCTAAGTAAACCAAGACTGACGACTAGCTGTTCAAACTTCATGTGTCTCCCTCCCTGTTGCATAAAAGTTATTCCCCTCTCAGGGCCAGCACTATGGCTGCGGCTGGTTATAGCAATATCAAAGGAGAGTTAAGATTGAGTTACGCGCGGATAAGACAGCATCGAAATGTTACAGGTTCGTAATCGGGCGGAAATGAGGCAGTGATGTGAGCAAGGTAGGATGAGTCAACAGTGTTCAGCATCGACTCGGTTCTCCGGAGTCACTGTGTTTCCTGAGAGCAACGGAGGGGATCATGATGACAGAACTTCGCGCTGCATTTTTTCTCCTGGTGTCTTTCGTCTTTTTCTTGATCATCGTTGGTCTGCTCGGACTCAGCACGATCATGAATCCTAGCCGGTGGAATGAACGAACACGGTCAGTGGATTGAGCATGCGAATCTAAGGCATGGACCTAGGCTGATAGCTGATGGTGTGGGGGCAGCGATGGAACGACATCTTGATCTCGAGTTGATCGATCTCAAAAATAAACTCTTGTTGATGGGCGGCTCTGTCGAATCTCAATTGCAGGACGTTTTGCAAGCGTTGACCGAGCGCGATTCAAGCCTGGCGATTCGAGTCGTTGAGAACGATTTGCGGATCAACAGGTTGGATCTCGAAATCGACGAGACGTGTCTTCGTCTGTTGGCGCTCTACCATCCAAGAGCCGGCGATCTCAGATTTATCACGACGGCCATGAAGATCTCCTTGGAACTCGAACGGATGAGCGATATGGCCGAAAACATCGCCGAACGGGCGATTGAGTTGAACGACGAACCTCAGCTCAAACCCTATATCGATATACCGAGAATGGCTGAGTGGGCGTCTCAGATGGTCAAGGAATGCCTGGATGCTTTTGTGAACCGCGATGTCGAGTTGGCGAGAAAGGTATGCAAGGACGATTCTTTTGTCGACGACCTCATGGAGCAGCTTTTCAGAGAACTCGTCTCGTTTATGCTGGAAGACCCGTACACGATCACGCGGGCAACACGCCTCACGTTCATCGGCAAGTACTACGAGCGGATTGCCGACCATGCGACGAACATCGCTGAACTCGTAGTGTATATGGTGGAGGGCAAGATTATCCGGCATACGGTGGCCGACCGATGAAAACCAAGAGCGTGGTGGCAGAAGTCTATGTGAATGATGCAGATCAAGGTGAATACAGCTCCTGTACAACGCCCTGGTCATCGTAGCGGATACGAATTTCCTTCCGCAACCGTTCTCTCGTCTTCCCGTTCAGATCTTTGACACCTAACCCAGGATCGATCGATTGCATGCCTGTTGTGGCTGCTCCGAAGGGGCCGGCCTGGGCGATTGGAATTTCGAGTCGCGGGACGGACGATATGGAAGTAGTCGGGCGGTACACAGCGGTGTCTCCTTCGAGGGACGCGATCACCCAATCAGGCTGGCCGTATCGTGTGATCACCTCGTCCTTCGTGGTCACACCGACACGAATCCAATCCGGATGATCGGGAGCCGAGACACAGGCAGTAAGAAGACCGAGTAGCGCCACCGCTGGAAGGAACGCCTGAACAAACGATCGAAGAATAATTCCAGTCCGTACCAGTCTCATCGACGAATCTCCAATGCACTACCGAGTCAACCCTATTCCTTTTCGCCGAGTCGATGCAAATACCTGTTCGACCCGCTCAGTGTCTGTTAACAGATATCTTAACGATCCCGTTACTAGGTTTTGAAGTTGGACAGATCGTTTCGTAACAGACTCCTGTGACATTGCTGCCAGTGAGGGTGCCGACGTGAAGCCGGTAAGGAGAAGACTGCAGCTTCTTCAGACCGTTTCGTGACGCAGCATCCGATTGTTCCTCGGTTGCAAGCCATCGTCCGTTGCAATGCACGCATGCGCCAAGGAGGAGAATGCCTATGGCAGTACGGAGTCAGGCAAGTCCGGTCAATCAACCATATGTGCCGACGGGGATCACGGCACGCTCATTGCTGCTGGTGTCGTCCGGCACAGTGAGAAAATGCGAAAAGGAGTCGATGATGGTCAAATTCAGAAAGCAAATGACGAAATGGGGGCTGCCGGCGGCGAAGGTATCGCTGGCCGTCTCTCTTGCGATGTCGCCTCTCGTCACTACCCAGGCGGTGGCATTCACCGGGCTCGACGGGCTGGATTTTGGAACGTTTGTCCAACGTGGACTGGAGCAGTTCTCCCAAGTATGGTTCGGCGTCGGCAAACCGCTGAAGGAATCCGCACCTCCAACAGCCTTGTTGAATTATCGCACCTCAACACAACGCGCTTCAGATCAAGTCCTCCTCGCCGAAGGCCTCAAGGCCGAGTACGTGACTCGGAATGCCGGGAATGCGGCGGACATGTTTGCCTTCTGGCCATCCGATGAGAGCCCGACGCACCTTATTTTCTGCATTGAGGGAGGGCGTCAGGACCTTGGAACCTTCCTGCCGAGCGGGATCAATAAGCTCAATCCCGCCGTGCAGCGCATCAAGCTGTCGGACGGCTCGGTGGAGACCATCCTTCGCGGGACAATTGCCTGCGACGGCATTCGCCGTACACCGTGGCAGACGATCCTGGCGACCGAGGAAGCGAGTGACGGAGGAGCGTACGAGATTATCAACCCGCTGAACGTGACGAACCAGACGATCATGGATCGTGCCTTGGGGACCATTATCGATGAGAACGGCCTTCCCTCCACGTCGATCGTCAAGCGCACGGCATTGCCGAAGATGGCCTGGGAAGGGATCGGCATTACTCCAGAGGGCGTCGTCTACGCCGGAGATGAACTGCGACCGGGCACTCCAGCGAATGCCGACGGCGGCGCGATGTTCAAGTTCGTCCCGGCAAATCCCAGGATGGTCAACGGTCCCATCGGCTCTCTCTCTGAATCTCCGCTGATCGCCGGCAATGTCTATGCGCTTCAGGTGTCATGCCAGAGCGCCTCGCAGCAATTCGGGCAGGGCTGTGAAATCGGCAACGGCGCTTGGATCAACGTGAGCGCGGCGAACGCGCGCGCGGATGCCAATACGGCTGGTGCCACGGGCTACTATCGTCCGGAAGATTTGGAGTTGGATGGTGAGTTTGACGGCCCAGGCGCGCGTTTCTGCTGGACGAATACCGGACTGGCCGACGGGGGCAACTACGGCGAAGTCTTGTGCGGCGTGGATTCCGCTCCCCTGACTGCGAGCGCGACTCAACGCACCGTCGTGGTGAACCGGTTTGTGGAGGGCGACCAGGATATGAACCAGCCGGATAACTTTGCATTTCAGCCGAAGACCGGCAATCACTACGTGATCGAGGACAATCCGAACGGCGACATTTTCGCCTGCTTGCCGGATGGCGGAGACCGAGACATCAAGACAGACGGCTGCGTGAAGATTCTGTCGGTCAAGGACACCTCTGCCGAGCCGACGGGTTTTAGGTTTACGGCCGATGGCAGAACTGCGTACCTATCGATTCAACACAGTGAGGATAGTTCGATGCCGAAATTCGACGATTATGCGACGGACGACATCATCAAGATCACCGGGTTCAAGATTCCGTTTCGGTTTCAGCGCTGAGGCGCGGTAACCCTCGAGTTTCCTGTTCAGTCACTGCGGCGTGCGCGCTGGAACGAACGGCGCGCACGCTGGGGCTCCCTAAGCGAGTGGGGCGGGGCAAGAAGTTCTGAGTTCTGGGTTCTGAGTTGTCCGGAACTGACACAAGCTTTAGGAGGGGCAGCGGGACAGGCACCGGCGGGGACTGTCCCGCACCGGGACTGTCCCCCTTCTCTGCCGGAGCCAGTCCCCTGGCTCAGGACAGGCTTGCTGAACCACGAATCGGAATCACACAAGCGTCGGTTTATTCTTCTTCCATCGATCGCTTCCATAGATGGGTGTGCGGCCCCGGTTTGGTTTTGGATAGGGGCGGCGTTGGCGGTTGAAGGCGATTACATGGTCGATGACATCCCCGCAATGGACGCATCGCAGAGCTGGGACTCTGCTTCCTCCCTCACAGATGATCTCTGGCACTCTCAGGCCGGCACAACGGGTGCAGTGCATAATCTCTCCTTATGACACGGTTGTGGGTCGTGGGGGGACGGCATGGTGTCTTCTCAAGGAAGCTGTAGCCCGGGGCTTGTCCCTTCTCCTGGCAGGGAGAAGGGACAAGCGCGGGGAGCCAGGTGCGTGAGGGGGGGCAGCTGGACTCCGATGGGCTGACAGAGTGGTACAGGTCTGCGGCATCGAATTAATTCCTCGATGTTTGTTGCTCGATGACGGTGAGACAGGGTACGCAGTAGAGTGAATCAGGCTGTACCTTGAGCCTGGCATAGGGAATTTCTTGGTTGCATCGTGTGCAGACTCCATACGAATGCCCCTGCAAGGACGTGAGCGCCTGCTCGATCCGGCGAAGTTTTGCGAAGGCGAGCAGTTTCACGGACAAGGCGATATCGTTCTCATGCTCGGAGGCTGCTTGATCGAGCGGGTCGGAAAAGAGTTCTGGTTCTATGGTGATCAGCTGCGACATCATGGTTTCGTGTGCAAGCACCGTTCGGAGTCTATTCAGTTCGTTCTGAAGGTCAGAGTAATTCTGGCTCTTCCGCATGGGAGCGTTCGGACCCTTGGATGAAACAATTCTCCGGACATGGTTCGATGAGCTTATGTTTGGCATCGGCGTCACCTCCCTGTTGTGCTACTTCTACAAGGTCTAATGCACCAGACCATCAGGGGCAGATCAAATTCGTGTAACACCTATCTCGTTATTAGTGCGAGGCTCGCGAGACTTGCGAGAATGGCGGGACGAGTGAGGCGGGTAGCCCGGTAAAGAAGTTCTGAGTTCTGGGTTCTGAGTTCTGAGTTGCTCCTTGTTTCCGAGAGGAAGAAGTTAACAGGCTTGTAACAGAGCGGTATGCCAGGTGTAATGGTGCAAGGCCAGACTCAAGAGAGATGGGTGAGACAGGCGGGAAAAGCGCGATACGATGTTCGAAGTTCTTAGTTCGAAGCTGTGAAAACCTCGAACCTCGAACTTCGAACCTCGAACTGTTATGAGTATTGGGGATAAGGAGATTTGAGTGCCAGTCACCTTGATAAAAATGTTTGCAGTTTTGACTTCGTGCGCATTGCTGTGTGTGACAGTTGGCTGTGTACGGCCATCGAAGTACATCGACATAGCCTGTGGAAAAATGCCGGGCGAGACGTTGCTCGACCGGGAAGCGGCGATCCAATGTCAACAGTTCAGACAGGACGAAGCGGCCACAGCCGTCTACAACGAGGCGACCTTGATTCTGAAGTCGTACCGGGGCTGTTTGGAGAAGTACGAGCGGGCGCCGGCGAGCGCTCGTGAGTACTGCGGGCAGTATGGGAAAGCGCTGAGAGATATCGGCTTGCAGATTAAAGAGCCTCTGGATACAGATCTTCCCACAACAGATACGGCTCGAACTCCAGGGAAGCCCAGGTAGCTAGCCCGCATTATTCATGAACACTTCTGCTGCAATCGCCGATCCGCTGCTACGACGAGCCTTCGGCCGGCGGGCTCGCCCCTCAAACCTTCAACGTACTGCACG
>CAMDRK010000181.1 GCA_945906715.1 Nitrospira lenta | reverse complement strand
ACTTCGTCGTAGGAGATGAACTTCGCCATGCCCTTATCGGCGCTGACCTTGGTCAAGGCCGCGGTCAACGTCGTCTTACCATGGTCCACATGCCCGATCGTCCCGACATTCACGTGCGGCTTCCGCCGCTCATATTTCGCCTTCGCCATAACTGCCTCCATTGCTTACGTAAGGTTAAGGTTCAGGCCAAGGTTGAGAAAGCCCTCTCGGTCTCTCCTCTTCAACCTTGCCCTCAGCCTCAACCCGTGACCGAACTTCTGGAGCCCACGACGCGGATCGAACGCGTGACCTCGTCCTTACCAAGGACGTGCTCTACCAACTGAGCTACGTGGGCGTTCCTCTGCGTGAAACGTGAATCGTAAAAGGTGAAACGACACTCCGACCCACCGACCAGGCTGCTACCTCGACTTTTCACGTTTTACGCCTCACGCCTCACGTCTTCCTTTGGAGCGGGCGATGGGATTTGAACCCACGACAGCCAGCTTGGAAGGCTGGAACTCTACCACTGAGCTACGCCCGCCTCTTCTTTCAGTATCGAGTGCTGAGTGCTCAGTACTGAGACTGACATTCCAACTGACTTCTCTACTCAGGACTCAGCACTCAAACTCAAAACTTGCCCGCGTTGGTGGGCAGGCAAGGATTCGAACCTTGGAAGCCGATGGCAACAGATTTACAGTCTGCCCCCTTTGGCCACTTGGGTACCTGCCCGAAAATCCCTGCACACAACACAATAATTAAAATCTAAACATTCAATTTATAATTATCTTTTTATCCAAATGATGAAAAAGATAATGTACGCCGGTCCACACACAGCTACCCCTTCCTTACTGAATAAGGATGCAGGTGGTGAGGCTGTGGACCAGCCTTGCTCATGAAACGCTGGATTCTATTGATGAAGTCTGGTGAAGTCAATACCCTAAAGCATAATTATCTTGCTTTTTATCAAAATATTGCTGCCGACCGAAACTTTCCTCGCGCTATACGTTCCGCCTCCCTGTCATTTCACCGCCCCTTCCCTTGCCCAGCAGCGCAGCAGATACTCTGGTTAGGAGCCTGTCCGACATTGACCGTTCTACTGCGGCGAACGATCTGCAACCATCTGCGTCGTTCTCGGCCCGAAAAAATCCTCAATGTATTCCAGCGAATACACCTCCGGTTTTTTCGCGCCTGCGGCCTCGCATCTGGTCGCCCCTCCTTCGCCTCGTGACGAAGGCAATGTCGGACAGGCTCCTAGACCGTTTCCTCCGAGCGCCTCACATACATTTCATAAACTTACAGAAAGGCGTCTTGACTATCCACACTGACCATGCCGATTAACCCCTTGGCCAAGACCGGAGAAAACCTCCCTTGCACGGGCCAGTAAATTGGGAGAAAACTCAATGACTTCCTTCAAGATAACCGTGGCTTCCGAATCCGACAACCGGGATGCAGGGGCCAAATACCGCTTTCGAACAACGACCCGCTCGGCAGAATCCTCCGGTTCATAATACCCACGGAATGTTCCTTCTCGATCGGCAATCCTGAGACGACTCACCCATTCATCCTGACTCTTCCCCGGTTTCTGAATCGACCGCCCTGTGCCGCCGCTCAACTCCAACTGGTTCCACACAATCCACCCGACAAATACCGCCCATGTTTCGTTGAGCGCTTCCCAAGCTTCACGTTCCGTCAAATACCGCTCCTCAGTTTCGCCCTTCCTCTGTACCACCGGTGTGATCAAGACCGCTCCATAGTGACAGGCCTGCTGAGTTCTCGCAAAAGTGAGCACAGGATTCGGCGCTACGCCAGGCGATGTCTCAACTTCCGTCACCAGATAATCGATATAGGCATGGAACAATTCGTGGAAGAGTGTTTCGATCTGGGCATGGGTGAGTTGCCCAAGCGGACGTAACGTAGCTCCGGCTCCATTAAAGGACAGCGCGCGGTTGAGTACCATCCGATGCTCCACGAGATGATATTCAGCGGCATAACTGTGCAAATCGTCGAATTCAAACCGCACGAAGTTCGGTGGAACTGCCTTGAGGAACTGTGTCGGAAGGCCTAGCGCATGAGCCTCACGAAGCAACTGTCCCCACATCCGGTCTGCCGACGACAGACGCTCTTCCGACATCCCCACATTCGGCACGAAAAGAAGTCCGCCCATGAGGAGGCCCATCACGACCACTCTGTAGAATGTGGACACCATCAATCGTAACCCGCATTACTCATGGCCATGCAGGATGCTCAAAAAGGCCGTTCAGCAAGGCCGCAGCAAACTATCACTCTATTAAGGGGTGGCTGGGATGATCCCAACTGCGCGCATCAAACTATGTACATGCTCCCTCCAAGCTTGCTCGTTATGTCTCTAGGGATGGGGGCTGATTGATCTTCTACTGCGCGCGTCCAACGAGGGCCTTCTGAGGCCGCGCGTTGCGCGAGCAAGGAAGATCATCAGGCTCCATCCCCTCCTTTTCAGCATCCTGTCAATGATCGTCGCGAGAATACCAGTCGGCCCGCCCACCACCTTCTTCCACCAGAACCAGCTGGTCCAGCAACCTGGGCGCAACTGGGTCCAGGAACCGGGACGGCTTCGACAGCACCATGCCGCTGCCCCTGTCGAACACATTGATCGGGTAGGTCAAGTACAGATGCCGCTTGGCTCTCGTCACGGAGACATAGAACAACCGGCGCTCCTCCTCCAGCCCCTCATCTTCACTGAACGAATAGACCGATGGGAATCTTCCATCTACAATCCAGATGACGAAGACACATTGCCACTCAAGCCCCTTGGCAGAATGGATCGTGGACAACACCAGTCGTTCATCGTCGCGATCGGGCGCGTCAGATCGAGCGGCATTTCCGTCCGGCGGTTCCAGCGCGAGATCGGATAGAAATGTTTCGACCGCCTGATACCCCTCCGCGATCGTCTGCAAATGATCCAGATCCCGCGTGCGCTTGGGATAGTCGTCGTAATGTTCCTTCAGAATCGGCAGGTAGTACTCATAGATATGCCCCACTTGCTCAGCCGGACGAAGGTCTCCGGATCCGGCAAGGCTTTCGAGCGTCAGGGCCAAGTCTTTGAGTCCTTTCCCCGATCGCCCCGTCATCTCACTAAGAGCGCGATAGGGATTGTCCGATTTCACGAGCGCAGCCATGACATCCTGCGCCTTCTTCGGTCCCACGCCTTCGACGAGCATGAGCACTCGATGCCAACTGACGGCATCCAAGGGATTGGCCACCACACGCATGTGGGCCAGCAGATCCTTCACATGTGCCGTCTCGATAAACTTCACCCCACCGCGCTTGACGAACGGCAGTCCGTGACGAGAGAGTTCGATTTCAAGGTCGAACGAGTGAAAGCTCGACCGGAACAACACAGCCATTTCGCCGAGTGGAACTCCTTCCTCCCGCAACTCTAGAATCTTCTGGGCAATGAAACGCGATTGGGCATTCTCCCCTGCCGCCTCCACCAGTACCGGCAACGGCCCATCGAGCTTCCTTGTAAAGAGATGCTTGCTGTATTTCTCCTTGGCCTCTTCGATTACGGCGTTCGCGAGATTCAGGATCGGCTGGGTACTGCGGTAATTCTCTTCCAGCTTATAGATGGTCGTGCCGGGAAAGAGCGCGGGAAACTCCATGATGTTCTTGAACGTCGCTCCTCGGAAGGCATAGATCGACTGCGCGTCGTCGCCCACGACCATCACGTTCTGGTGCGTAGACGCGAGATGCCGGACAACATCCGCCTGCAAGCGATTGGTGTCCTGATACTCATCCACCAGGATGTATCGATACAGCGATGAAATCGTCCGCCTGATTCCTTCATCCTCCATCACAAGCCGCCGCAGCAACACCAGCAGATCGTCATAATCCACCAGTTGACGCTGACGCTTCGACGCCTGATAGCCCCGCTGCAACTGCTCCAAGGCATCCAGATGGTCGGAGAAATGATCAAACTCTTCGACCACGATCTCGACGAGCGGACGTAGGGTATTCTCGGCCTTGCTGAACATCTCCGCGATCGTCCCCTTGCGGGGAAACCGTTTGTCTTTTTCGTTCAACCCCAGCTGTGCGCGAACTAAGGCGATCAGGTCTTCGGCATCGCCCCGGTCGAGAATCGTAAAACCAGGCTCAAGACCGATGGACCTTCCATAGCGCCGGAGCAACATATTGGCCACTGAGTGGAACGTGCCGCCACGGACACGCTCGCTGCGTACGCCGATCAATTCACCGGCCCGTTCAAGCATTTCCTGCGATGATTTTCGCGTAAAGGTCAGGAGCAGAATGTGGGAGGGATCGATCCCTGAATCGATCAAGTAAGCCACACGGTAGACCAAGGTCCGCGTCTTGCCGCTACCGGCGCCGGCAATGACCAGCGATGGCCCTTCGCCCGCGGTCACTGCCGCAAGCTGCTGGCTATTCAACGCCGCAGCATAATCGATGGACAGCTTCCGCGAAACGGCCTCGTCAACCGGACGCTTCAACACATACGTTTTGGTTTCTTGTGCCATATATCTACGGAGAGGATAGTTGAAGAGACGCCGGATAAGCGGCGGGGCTGTATAGCATACTGCCTAACCCCTTTCAACGAGCGAAAAAGAGGGTCGGCCAGGTGAGCACTTTGGATCGACGGTCTTTTCTAGCTCACATTATTCATGAAGGTTCGTTGCGAAAGCGTGCAGACGCGAAGCGAGACGGGCACTCGGAGGCGTGAAGCCCTGAGGCATACTCGTGTAGTATGTCGAAGGGCTGAACGGCGAGACTGCCTGTCGCAGCAGCGTATCCACGCTTGCAGCAGAAGCTTCATGAATAATGCGGGCTAGGCCAGGGGACGAACTCGAATACGGCCACGAGTCACGACAATCATGGCCCCGGACTTCAAGTCAGCCTCATAGTACGTTAACACCTCTTGCATGGCCACCGCCTGTTCTGCGATCGGCAATTCGAGAAAACGGATAATGCCGGAATGGGGGCGGCGTTGGACCACAATCAATTCCCCAAAATCCTTGTCTTCAGTGACGACAATGCGTCCTTCTTGATGTGCCAAGGCCAACACCGTCTCGTCCGAGGCGCATGGATCTCCCTCACCTACAAGACGGACGTCGTGGCCAAGGCGAGTCAAGAGTGCGCGAAGCGAGTGAGAAGAGCTGCAGACATCGAGAAGAAACTTCATGCAGATTTGGTCAGAGGCATTCGATCATGCACATGATCACCGCTCAACGACCGATGGGCAAATAGAAGACAGGCCTGAATATCGTCTCGTTCCAGAAACGAATACTCCTTCAAAATGGTTTCCGGTGTATCTCCTGCGGCAAGCATGCCAAGAACATGCTCGACGGCTATTCGCAAACCCCGAATAATCGGCTTGCCCCCGAAGATCTGGGGATTCACCACGATACGTTCCAGTAATTGCTGTTCGTTCATGTGCGCCCTCACCGAAAACGAGCCCAAGCACGAGTAACTTTACGCCCTCCGATAATAAATGACAAGCCGATCAAAATGCGGAATCGCTCAGAGCGCGACCATCGTCCAGAGCTTTACGAGCAGCCAGACCACGAAGGCTACCCCAACCAGCAAGAGTGCCGCCGTGCCCCGATGATTCCACCCGGTGACTTGCCAATAAGCACCAGTAGTGTCCGGTTTATTTAAGGCAGAAGTGCTGCCAAGCCAATATTGATGCGGGTTCTGGTGGATTCATGGGTGTCCACGATTTGAATTTTGAATTGCACATTTGCGATGCTTTCGGGTTTAACCGACCTGGAGTGCCGCATGAACA
>CAMDRK010000180.1 GCA_945906715.1 Nitrospira lenta | reverse complement strand
TCCCGATCGAAGGGATGCCATGGAAGTCCGCGATGCCACGCTGGGAACTCGAACTTCCCGACGAATGGATCTGGAAAATCATCATGGGCGAGTACGATGGGGCGCATCAATCGCCTCGAACCTGGGAGTAGGAGGGTAGCCTGGTCGTCCTCCTGCTCGCGGAACGCGCACGATCAGAATGTGCTCGTTCGACGCGCGCAATCGAGGATCAACCAGGCCACCCTGGAGAATAAAGTGGGAATTGGGATATCGCGCGCAGTTTGGAGCCGAACCCATCCGCCCCTTGAAGAGTTGATGAAGTGAGGAGAGAGAGGACGGAACTTATGATACGCGGACTGAGTCGAATTGTTCCGAATGTTGTCGTCGCAGTGTGGCTTGCCACGGCACTCTTGCCCCTGCAGCCGGCCGCAGCCGAGGAAAAGCCCAAGGCTGCCGCTCCAGAAGAAACTCAGGCAAGCTCGTCGGTCAGCGCTCCGCTGGTGAAGGGCACCCTGCCTGCCGATGACCCGACTGCGGCAGTGTGGAGCAGCGCGCCCATGGCAACATTCCCGATGTCGCCTCAAGTTCATTGGCCGACCCGCAATCTGGAAGCGACAGTGAAAGACATGATTGTGCGTGGGTTGCACGATGGGACCAACGTGGCGATTCTCTTGGAGTACGCCGATCCGACGGAAGATCCGGACGATGCTGCTGCGATTCAGTTCATGGTGGGCGATAAGAAAGCCCACTTCGCGCATGGCCAGCCGATGGCGCAGGTCGAAGGCGGCCCGGTCAATATTTGGTATTGGAAGAACAAAGACAGTAAAGGCGTCGATATGAACGCCAAGGGTTTCGGTACGCTAAAAATCCAGGACCACCAAGATGTGAAGGCCAAGGGGGCCTATGCCAACGGCAGATGGAAAGTGGTGTTTTCGAGGCCGCTCGACACCGGGCATCCTGAAGAAGATACGCAGATCACGACAGCTGGGTTCATCAATATCGGCTTCGCTGCCTGGGACGGCAAGAAAGATCCAAGCAGCGGCGAGCTGAAGGAGAAGGGCTCCCAAAAGGCTGTCTCATCCTGGTGGTATTTCCGCGCAGAGGCGCCACCGGATTATACCGGTTATTACTATGCGGCCATTGCCGTGGGCCTGGCTCTCGGATTTCAGTTCGTTCTGATCCGCAAGCTAAAGAAAGGGCAATCAGCATGAAGGCGGCTCGGCTATACGCAATGGGAGTGGTGGGAGCAGTGGCTTGGGTCGGTGCCTTGATTGCCGTGGCAGGCTGTACCAGTGAGCAGGGGGGGAAGGGCCATGAACTCTACGTCCACTACTGTTCACACTGTCATGGTGAGAGTGGAAAGCAGAACGAAGGATTCAATTGGTCCTCGATGCCCGATCCCAAGCCCAAAGATCTGACGAACAAGTCAGAAATGAGCACGTTTAAAGACGAGGACATCTTCAATACGATTTCACGCGACATGAAGGACACGACTGATGTGGCTGAAGGTGGGGATGAAATCGGCGACGATGACTTTGCCGTGCCGACCATGCCGACCTTCAAGTACACCCTATCGGAAGAAGAGATTTGGGCCATTGTCGGGTATGTTCGCGGTCTCCATGGCGGAAAGATGGAGTTTAAAGTCGAGGAACGGAAGAAACAGCTGGAAGCGGCGCTCCTAACTGCAAAAACGAATTTAGAGCAGGCCACGAAGGCCTATGAGGCGGCTGAAAAGCAAGCCAGCGAGGAAGCGGAAAAGAAGAGCGAAGCGCTTAAGAAGGACGTCGAGCCAGACGAGTCCTCCTATGCCAACGAATTAGCAGTCATGGTCAAAGCGAAAAAAGAACTCGATGCCGCACAAGCTGCGATGACGAATCTCGTGACGAGACCGGGGAAAGGTACAAGTGTTGCCAGGCCTGATCTCACAATAAAGCCTGATCAGCTTGCCAAGACGGTGGCCCTTGGCCAACGGCTCTATGAAAACAAGTATGGGTGCAACGGGTGCCATAGTATCGGTCCCGATGGCGGCAAGGTTGGGCCGGCGCTCGACCGGGCGGGATTCAGATTGAATGGAACCTGGGTGTTCCGGTGGTTGAAGAACCCGCAGGCCATGAATGCGGAATCCAGGATGCCGGCGCTCGGGCTCAGCGATGCCGATGCCAAGGCCGTGACACTGTACCTGACGACGTTGAAATCGATGACGACCGAGGAAGACATCCAGAAGGCTGCAGCTGCGGCTGCGGCGGAAAAGGCTGCCTCGGACAAAGCCGCCGCGGAAAAGGCCAAGGAAGAGAAAGCGAAAAAGTAAGCTTTCGAGAACTGAGAAAAACTTGGTCTGGCTGGTCTGTTCGGTCTATCTGGTCTGTTTTGTTGGTTGAATGAAGCTAACTAGACAGACCAGATAGACTTTCTATCAGTCTTCGGTCAGAGCAGAAATCCTGCGATCATTCCTATAAAGACGGCGGTTCCTACCCAGACATGTTGCTGAAACATGTGGAAGGCGACGGGGGTCGTCACGGATTGTCTGAGCTGTAGGGCTTGCCTCAGGCACCATGCTCCAATGGCAGCGAGGGCTGCGTAGTAGATCCAACCGATATCGGTGAGCCAGCCCGCAAGCCCTAATAGCAGCAGCATCGCGCAGAAAACTATGCCGACGGCGATCCAGGCTGACGAACCGAACAACAACGCCGAGGATTTCACGCCGATTCGGCGATCGTCTTCCCGATCTTGAAGCGCGTAGATCGTATCGTATCCAATCGCCCAACAGATTGTCGCAGTGAATAGACACCAGGCCGGCGCGTCGATCGCTCCCCGCGAGGCGGTCCAGGCCATGATGGTACCCCATCCGAAGGCGATACCCAACATGGCCTGAGGGACGTGGATCACGCGTTTTGCTAGGGGATAGATGGCTGCCAAGAGGACGGCGATCGGGCTCAGAAGGATCGTCAGCGGATCAAGAAACAGCACAAGGATTCCGGCAAGCAACAGGAGGAGACCGGCGACCAGCACAGCGTGTGTGGCACTGAGTTCACCCGACGCAAGTGGCCGCACCTTGGTACGGGCCACATGCCGGTCGAACGATCGATCTGAGAAATCGTTCATCACGACTCCCGCGCTGCGCATCACAAAGGATCCTGCGGCAAAGATCACGAACAGGCGAAGCGGAGGCAGGCCGCGCGCGGCCAACACCAAAGACCAGAGAGTCGGGAGCATGAGCAGCCAGGTCCCAGTCTGGTTTTGGAGGCGAATGAGCCGGCTGACGGCGGACCAGGAGAGTTGAGGTGATGATGGCGCTCCCGGCGCTGGTGAAATTGACTCGCTCATGCGGGTGAACTTAGCCGAGGGGTGCGGGGCTGTCAACGCCACGAGTCTTGGTCTATTCGGTCTATCTGGTCTGTCTAGTTAGCTTCATTCAACCAACGAAACAGACCAGACAGACTGAATAGACCAGATAGACCGGTCCCGTTCGAGTTGTACTCGTTGGATGCTTTTCTGTATAAGAATGATTGTGCAGGTCATTGATTCAGGGCATTCTTCCTTTCTGTTTCGTGCAGCCTCATGGGTTGTCGCGGGGATGGGTATTGCCATATTCACGAGCTGCTCGCTCTTTTCAGGTCGAGATGGTTCGACTCCCAGATACGATCTTCCCCTAACTGTCCAACTTCGATCCGACCCTAGCATCGCCGGGGCGCAGCTCACCTATCAGGACGCCTGTGGCCAGAGACAATCCTTGCCGATCAGCGCCCCACTACAGGAATTGCTCGAGCGGAAAACAGGACGCGTCTTTGAAAAGGTTCTGGCTGGCGAGGCGAGATCCTCCTCGGCGCCGGATGGCTCTGTCGATGTGGCATTGGGACTGGCCCATGCCGATCTGGCTATCCCTCGAAAGGGCAACAAGAGCTATCCAGCTACGGTGACCCTGGGATTAGACTTTGCCTACACAGCTGCGGATGGGACGATCCTCTACAGCAAGAAGATTCAAAGCAGTGGCCGTGGAGCGGTCGAGCTCACGGAAAAATCGTGTGAGGTGAAGGGGCTTGACCCTATTGCTCGAGAAGCCATGGGGTATGTGACGGATGGTATGGCTCAGCAACTTGGGACATCCAGCAGGATTGTCGATGCCGCTCAAGCACGCAAGGCCGGTGGCTTCAAGGCGTCCGCGCCGCCGTCCGCGCCGCCGTCGGCGATCACCGTTCCTGTGCCGGCTCCAGTCGATGGCCCTGCCACAATGATATTCCGGGCAATCGTCCGTAACGAGAATCACCATCAGGTGCTCTATACTGGTGAAGCCATCACGATTGAAATTGAAGTTAAAAATGAAGGCCCTGGAACCGCACGAGCTGTTGAATTGCTCGTGACAGCCACGCCGTCCTCGATCGAGCGGATTCCCACCGTCCTATCCATCGGCGATCTGCAGCCTGGCGAAGTCAAACATCTCACAGTGGATGGCAAAGTGGGCAGGGTCAAAGAGGTTATGCAGGAGGAGTTGACGCTGATGTTGCGAGCCGAGTCCCCATCGGTTCAGCTGCCGCCCGCCAAGAAGTTTCTGGTGTCGATGAAGCCTGAGCCTGGGGCGGAGGCTCAATCGCAGCCGGTCGATGTCGATCGGCTGCCGAAACGGGCCAGCCTGCTCAAACAGCCTAAGGCCGTCGGGATTGTCGTCGGCGTGGGGAAGTTTCGGGAGAGCAGCATTGCCCCAGTCAAGTACGCGGCACGAGATGCGGAGGTTATGGCTGCGTACCTTAAATCAATCGGAGGGATTCCTTCTGAGCGCGTGCGCACCCTCGTCGACACCCATGCCCTTAAGAGCGATTTGGCCGAAGTGTTGGAAGAATGGCTACCCAAACAAGCGGACCCCACTACCGTGGTCTATGTCTCGATCACGGGCCGAGGAGTCGTTGAGCCGGCAACCGGCGCCGTGTCGATGATGTTGTTCGACAGTGCCGCAACATCCGGCACACGCCTCTACTCGCTTCGCCGGTTACAGGAATCCTTGGAGAAATTGCCGATTCAGCAGGCCGTCGTCATGCTCGATCTCTCGTTAGAAGCATCGCCTGGTAAGGCGGCGGCAGATAGGCTCGTTCCACTGTGGGAGCAGGACGGTAGTGGGACCGAGAAGATCATGTGGATGGTCGGCAACCAGGCAGTCCAGGAGGCCCATAATTATGACGAAGGCCGGCATGGGCTGTTTACCTATCAGTTACTCAAAGGCCTAGGCGGCGCAGCAGACATCGATAAGAACGGTACTATCCTGACGGGAGAACTCTGCACCTATATCAAGGGGCAGGTGCTTAAGGTCGCCCACGAGCAGTATGGTAACGAACAGGAGCCCCTCTGCCTCCCTAGGCCAGGCCAGGGGGCTTCGGTGAGGTTACAGCCGGTTGCCCAGTTCAAGTAGCGGAAGAGAAATCCCTTGAGGCTGAGAAAAAACACGTGTAAGTTGTGGTCCTTCGTGCAAGAGCCGGCGTAGCTCAGTTGGTAGAGCAGCGGTTTCGTAAACCGCAGGTCGTCCGTTCAATCCGGATCGCCGGCTCCACAGATAGCTTGACCACCCCGGAACGCTCTACGATGCGTGACGGGGTCAATCCTTTCGGTACTCCGTTCATGAACGGTACTCTTCCCGCCTGTCGCCGCGTTCCATCTCATCGCGGCGGCTAGGTTCGTTGCCTCCAATAGTTCTCAGTGACTTCATCAGGGCCGAAGTCTCATTCTCGATTTATCAAAATGATGGTGTCAGATCGGTTCATCCAGTATCCTTCTCAGTGAACCGACTCGA
>CAMDRK010000179.1 GCA_945906715.1 Nitrospira lenta | reverse complement strand
GAAGTCTGCTGGACCCGCCCCATTGAGGTGGACACCCAAGACAAGATGTACCTAGCCGGCACGCGTTTTCTCTTTGAGCTGCCTGTTCCTGGTCAGCCCCCGCAACTTCGCTAACGCCACAATTTCCGCCTTCGGCACCTCAGTCGTTTAGGGCGCTTGATGCCCTGGCGCCTGACCGATGATGTGAACCCTTGGACCACGATGTAGTGAAATCACGCGCTCGTCGTTCGTCTCACTTCCTAACACCCACTCGAACAACCTCTTCGCATCGTTGAGCTCAGGATCTTTCGGCGCCCCATACTGTTCCTTCTGCATCGACTCATCGTAGAGACCGATGCAACCGTGCGAGGCCGGATAGCCCGGCATATCACGTCCATGGATCCAATACGACATGCCTCCGCTATTGATATGGAACCGAAGCGCGTAATTCATCGGATAGGGTCTGTCCGTTCCTTCGATTGTATAGAGGCTGGATTGATGTTGCAGACGGGCCGCAGTCAGACGGAACTCCCCGGTAGGCGTTTCATTATAGCCATTCCCCGTTGCAATAGGCATAGCAAACCGGAGCGCGCCGTATTCATAGGCTCCGAGAAACTGTTCCGCCAGATCGATCAGAATAAACTGCTCGGCATGTTCTGCGGGTTGATAGAACAACGGAAGCGGAGAAAATAATTTCAGATCCTCGACCCGCCTCGGGACTTTGATCGAGAGACCCGGGCGCAAGTGACGGCGATCGATCCGATTGAATCGCGCAACGTCCGCCCAGCCCTCGCCAAAAATCGCCTCCAGCGATTTGCCTACTGGGATGGCTCGGCAGGTCCACTCCACTGTAGCATCACTGGGATAATGGATCTCGCAGGGCCCGCGATGCTTCTTGGGGGAATCAGCTAGTGAGACAGCGGGAAAGACCGTGACCAGCATCACGGTCACGGCAATTAGCGAACTCCGGAAGAACCAAGGCATAGTAGTGGACATGATCGATAAACTTGTGAGCACTCCGGCATTGAACCATACAACGATACTCCGCAGGACGCTCAAACAGGCTGTCCAACAAGGCCGCAGCGACGAAAGTACCCGTTTGTTTTGTTTATCTGGTTGATTTGGTTCATTTGGTTAGTTTCGTTCAACCAAAAAAACCAGACAGACCAGACAAACCAAAAAGACCAGATAGACCAAATGAACAAGAAAGATTGACCCTAATCACCACAGTGGCACTTTCCTTTCTGCTGCAAAATGCCGCACCCTCCATGGGAACCTGACTACCGTTTCTCTCATAACCACTCGGAACCTGGCGAGGGTTGATCTGGTTTATCTGGTTGATTTGGTTCTTTTGGTTAGTTTCATTCAACCAAAACAACCAGACAGACCAGACAGACCAAATGAACAAGGAAGGCTGATTCTCCTTCTTTACTCCCGTGTGTCACAGGCACATCCAATGCAGAACTGATACCTGGAGTCACCGGCTGGTTGTTGGTCGTCATTGTCATTGAAGAAGGGAGCCTCTCATGAGAATTCTTTGTGCTGTGGATGGGTCTGAATGCTCGCAGTGGGGAGTACAGGCACTCGAAGCGCTCGCCGACCGGGAGCCGGAGGCTGTGACACTGCTCCATGTGGTCGATCCATCAGCCCTCCGAGCTGGCAGAGGCAGGAATCCCGTGGCGGAGAAGCGAGCCCTGGCCGCCATGGAAAAAGCCGGTAGCATCCTACTCCGTGAGGCAGAGCGAACCGCACGAGTCGCCCTCGGACAGGCTACGACCGGCCCTCGCACCACGCTCCACCGGGTCTTAGCCCATGGTCCCCTCGCCCGGACGATCGTGCGACAGGCGCGGCGGGTCAAAGCCGATCTCATTCTCATCGGATCCCGAGGATTGAGCGACATCCGTGGATTCTTGATGGGAAGCATCTCTCGGCAGATCGCGTCGATCGCCCCCTGCTCTGTCCTCGTCGTGAAACAGCCGCTCCCGCAGCTGAGGCGTGTGATCCTCGCAGTCGATGACTCGAAGCAGTCCCGAGCCGCTGCTCGATTTCTTCGATCCCGCATTCTTCCGGAGTCCGCCACGACCACCATCTTCTCCTCTGCCGAAAGACCGGTGACTGACTTGGCCGTTCGATACTTGTCCAAAGCCCAAGTCGCAGAGTTGGAGCGACCGGTCCTCGAACGCGCCACGCGATTGGTCACATCATTGCGGGATGAGTTCCTGAAAGAAGGCTACGCCATCGTCACGGACGTGCAGATGGACCACGTCATCGACTGCATCGTCAAACAAGTCGAGAAGGATCATGCCGACCTCCTGGTGATCGGGTCTCGCGAGTTGACCAAGAGCGAGCGGCTCCATCTCGGCAGCGTCTCGGAGAGTCTCCTGAGACACGCCCCCTGTTCAGTCCTGATTGTACGAGGCAAGCGTGCCTGAACTCGATACGCTACCGCTCCACCAACTCACGGTTGCTGAAATCTTCACACGCCTGGAAACCGGGGAAAGCGGCTTGTCGCCCGAAGAGGCACAGCAACGGCTCAGTCGGTATGGTCCCAATGTTCTGGAGGAGCCGGGTCACTATTCATTGATTCGAGGATTCCTCCACCAGTTCACTCATTTCCTGGCCCTGTTGCTCTGGGTCGCCGTCGCCCTGGCGTTCACGGCAGACTTTATGAAGCCGGGCGAAGGCATGGCCACGCTCGGCTGGGCGATCCTCGGTGTAATCGTCATCAATGCCGTCTTTGCCTTCTTTCAGGAATATAAAGCGGAGCGCGCGGTGCATGCGCTCCATCGACTCCTTCCTGCCAGGGCATGGGTCCTTCGAAGCAACCAACCGCTTGATGTGCCGCGGGACGAAATCGTGCCCGGCGACGTGCTCTTGATCGAGGAAGGAGAGCAGATCTCTGCCGACGGCCGGCTCATTGAAGCAGCCGACATGCTGGTCGACACCTCCTCTCTCACAGGCGAATCCCAACCGAAGCGACGGACGGCGGAGCCGGTGACCGATGGACATCTCCTGGACATTCCCAATCTCGTATTCGCCGGCACCCCCCTGCTCTCCGGCAGAGGCAAGGCGGTCGTGTTCGCCACCGGCATGCAGACGGAATTCGGTAAGATCGCCCGCCTCTCCACAAGTGTGGAAACAGGCCTCAGCCCGCTGCAGAAAGAAATCGTAAAGGTCACCCATGTGGTTGCACTGCTGTCGCTCGCCATGGGTGGGGTCTTTTTCGTCATCGGCGTCTCTATGGGCTTGGGCTTCTGGATCAGTGCGATCTTCGGAATCGGCATCATCGTGGCGAACGTACCGGAAGGACTGCTCCCCACTGTGACGCTGGCCTTGGCGTTGGGCAGCCAGCGTATGGCCAAGCGCCACGCGCTCATCAAGCAACTGACGTCCGTTGAAACCTTGGGTTGCACCACCGTCATCTGCACGGACAAGACTGGGACGCTGACCGAGAACCGGATGCGCGTAGCTCGTTTCTATATGGACCATCTCGAAGTCGAAGTGCAGAAAAGCTGCCTGGTGATCGCCGGGCGCGTGACCAGCGCGATCGAGGCCGAGGAGTATGCGCCGCTCTTCGATGCGATCATCCACTGCCACAATGCCAAACGCCTGCGGCGGACTGACGGCCTCCCCACCATCACGGGCGATCCAACCGAAGTGGCTCTGGTTGAGTTTGCACTGGATCACGAACTCCTCCAGCAAGAACCGTTGCCCCGGATGGGCGAACTGCCGTTCGACGCGGACCGGAAGCGCATGTCCACTATCCATTGGCGTGAGGGCCGGCTCGTGGCCTTTGTGAAGGGAGCGCCGGAATCGCTCGTCCCCCTCTGCAGTCAGATGCTCCACCACAGTGTGCTCTCGCCGATGAGTCAGGAGGATCGCCAGCGCATCATGGAGCAAAGCCGTACCTTCGCGCAGCAGGCCTATAGGGTCCTGGCTGTGGCCATGCGTGACATTGAGCAGGGTGCCGAAAAACTGGACATCGACCATGTTGAACAGAAGCTCACCTTCCTCGGCCTCGTGGCGATGATGGATCCCCCGCGCCGTGAAGTGCCTGAGGCTATCGCGCGATGCCGCCAAGCCGGCGTCCGCACCATCATGATTACCGGCGACCATCCGCTCACGGCCCTGGCCATCGCCCGCCAGATCGGATTGGTGACGCAAGAGTCCCTCACCGAGCCGGAAGGAGACAGTCCCGCGATCGAAGGGCACCAGATCGAAACGATGAGCGACGAGGCGCTGCGTCGGATTCTGACGCCCTCCAGTCCTGACAGAGCCGAACCGGTCTTCGCGCGCATGGCCCCCCGGCACAAGATGCGCGTGGTGTCGGTGCTGAAAGACATGGGTGAAGTGGTGGCCGTCACGGGCGACGGGGTGAACGACGCCCCGGCCATCAAGAAAGCCGATATCGGCATTGCGATGGGCATTGCCGGAACCGACGTGGCAAAAGAAACGGCGGACATGATTTTACTCGACGACAACTTTGCGACTATCGTCAACGCCATTGAAGAAGGCCGGGCCGTCTACGCCAACATCCGAAAATTTTCCACATATGTGCTGGCGAGCAACGTACCCGAAGTCGTCCCCTATCTGGCCTTCGGCTTGTTCGGGATTCCGCTCGCGCTTACAGTCCCGCAAATCCTCGCAGTGGATCTAGGGACCGATATGGTTCCGGCCTTAGCCCTGGGCGCCGAAAAGCCCGACGCCGGCATTATGTCAATCCCGCCGCGCCCGCGCACGGAACGGTTGATGAACCTCCCGCTTCTATTGCGCGCCTATGTCTTTTTGGGCCTGATTGAAGCCGGGATCGCCATGGGTGCATTCTTTTTATTGCTTCTGACACAGGGATGGACCTGGGGCATGCCGCTCGACTGGTCCGATCCGCTCTACAAACAGGCGACCGCCGCCACCTTCGCCGCCATCGTCATCGCCCAGGTGGCGAACGTGTTCGCCTGTCGCTCTGACCGAGTGTCGCTCTCTCAACTCGGCTGGTTCAGCAATCGCTTGCTCCTCTGGGGAATCGCGACAGAACTCGTCGTCCTGGCGTTCATCATCTATACCCCCTGGGGCAACGCAATCTTCGGCACCAGCCCCTTGCCTGCGTGGATCTTCGGGCCACTCGCGCTGGGCGCCATAGCACTGTTGGCGGCAGAGGAGATACGCAAGTTCGTCGTAAACCGATTCACAAACAGTCGCGCGGGCGAAGCGAAGAAACGACTACTATAAATAGTCCCTCCAAGCTCACTCGTTTCCACTCCCCACACATAGCAAGGGCCGAATCATCTCTAAACAGTGAGGGCGGCTGAGCCGATCCTCAACTGCACGCGTCGAACGAATGCTGGTTCATCTGGTCTATCTGGTCTATTTGGTTTGTTTGGTTGATCGGACTGGAAATTCATCCAGAGGAACCAGACAGACCAGAAAGACCGGCTAACCAGACAGACAAGTCCTAGCGCGTTGCGCGAGTACAGAGGATTGGCTCTGCCGCCCTCACCTTCCTGACTCGCCCCTGCTCACCCCTATTCTTTTGCCTGAACCCCTGGATGATAGGTGCCGTATACATACACGGGAATGGACAGGTGACCGAGGTGTTTTTCCATCAGCGGCTTCACGTCCTTCCAGTCGAGCCCACCCACGCCAGTGGCCAAGCGTGGAAGCGCAACCGACTTGAACTTCTCAGCTTCGATCACCTTCACCAGCGCTTTGAGACAGTGGTTCACGGTCTCAATCGTGGCCCGGCCCGGGTGGCTGGCCCCGTGACTGGTAGCAGCCTCCTG
>CAMDRK010000178.1 GCA_945906715.1 Nitrospira lenta | reverse complement strand
CTGCCGGATGCGATGGTGAATTATCTCGTTCGGCTTGGGTGGTCACACGGAGACCAGGAACTCTTCACTCGCCAGGAGCTGATCGAGAAGTTTTCCTGGAAGAACGTCCAAACGTCCCCGGCTGTGTTCAATCCTGAGAAGCTCCTCTGGGTGAACGCAGAATACATCAAGATCAGTCCACCAACCGAGGTCGCTCAGGCGCTGATGCCCATTTTGGAAGCAGCAGGGTTAACAGATGACGTCCGGGCTGCCCCGGCTGGCTGGCTCGCGCAACTCGTCGTCCTCGTAAAGGAACGGGCGAAGACGCTCGTGGAAATGGTCGATTGGGTAAGGCCGTATTTTGGGCAGGCCGCGACGTTCGACGAAGAGGCAGCAAAGAAGTTTTTGACGCCGGCCATCGCACCGATTCTCGGCAAGCTGCTCACTCGATTCGAGACTCTCCCGGTCTTCTCAAAACAGACATGGGAAGCAGCCTTCAAGCAGCTGGTCGAAGAAGAGGGAATAAAGATGGGGCAGTTGGCCCAACCGGTTCGTGTGACCTTGACCGGTCGTACAGCCAGCCCGGGCCTTTTCGATGTGATGGAAGTGTTGGGACGAGACCGAACGTTGTTAAGGCTCCGCAAGGGAATCGAACGGGCCTCCCACGTGTGAGGTAGGATGAGGTCGAGGTTAAGGTTGAGCGAAGATCAGATTCTCTTTATCTCAACCTTAGCCTGAACCTCAACCTTCTTCGTGCTGGCGGACTTTTTCAACAGCCTGCCAGCACCGATCTTGACGAAGTCGAGAGCCTTATATTACTGTGGGCATCGGTTGGGGGATCGTCTAGCGGTAGGACGTCAGTCTCTGGATCTGACTACCTAGGTTCGATTCCTAGTCCCCCAGCCAATAACATTTCCACGCCGCCACCATCAAGATCGTTGTCTCGGTTTCGTACCGCGCTGGGGGATCGTCTAGCGGTAGGACGCCGGCCTTTGGAGCCGGCTACCTAGGTTCGATTCCTAGTCCCCCAGCCACTTTCCTCCAACCGCCCCGTTGCTACTTCAGCGATCCTAGATCGATGACAAACCGAAAGCGCACATCGCCTTTGAGGATTCGCTCATAGGCTTCGTTCACTTGTTGGATCGGAATGACTTCGACATCGGACTCGATGTTGTGCGGGGCGCAGAAATCGAGCATCGCTTGGGTTTCACGAATGCCCCCGATCACCGACCCAGCGATGCGGCGACGATGCAGAATGAGCGGGAACGGTTCCAGTAGCGTCGGCTTGTCCGGCACGCCCACCAAAATCATGGTCCCGTCGGTTTTTAACAGATTCACGTAATCGTTGTAGTTGTGCGGGGCGGAGACAGTATCAAGGAGGAAATCGAAACGGCGTTGTAATCGCGTGAAGGTATCGTGTTGCGTAGTGAGCGCGAACTCGCTAGCGCCTAATCGTATCGCATCATGTCGCTTTTTTTCTGATGTACTCAGGACTGTGACCTCTGTACCCATCGCGCTGGCAATCTTGACGGCCATATGACCAAGCCCGCCCAAACCTACCACTGCCAGCTTGTGATATTTCCCAACACCCCAATGACGAAGCGGGGAGTAGGTCGTGATGCCTGCGCATAAGAGTGGGGCCGCTCCTGCAGGCGACAGGGCCGAAGGAATCCGCAGCACGTAATTCTCATCTACGACAATCTGCGTGGAGTAACCGCCCTGCGTAGCTTGGCCGTCTTTGTCGCGGCCGCTATAGGTAAGGAGCATGCCGGCTTCGCAGTACTGCTCTGATCCCTCACGACAGGCGGGGCAGGTCCGGCAGGAATCGACGAAGCAGCCGACGCCAACGCGGTCATTTATCTTGTTTTTTTTCACCGCAGAACCGACTTGCGCCACGATGCCGACGATTTCATGGCCGGGCACCATGGGAAAAATCGATCCGCCCCATTCGTCACGGGCTTGATGAATATCCGAGTGGCAGATGCCACAGTGGGTGATGGTAATGAGCACATCCTGAGGGCCGACCTCACGCCGTTCGAATGAAAATGGTCGCAGGGCGGCCTTAGCGGTCATCGCGGCGTAGCCTTGGGTCAACAACATAGCTCATGTTCCTTTGTTAAAAGGCCTGATTCGACCGTGACCATAGCAAGATACTCTGGGCTTGCCAACCCCGAAACAGTGTGAACAAGACCGGCGCCAATCAGCGACTCGCGCAGATGTTATTTATCAGGTGCCGCCAATGGAATTATTAGGAGGAGCGTACCAGCGGGCCTGTGGGAAGGGGGGAGGATCTGTTCATGAACTATTGAGCTTTATCGTCTTGCTGTACCTCTCTGTCATCGTCTCCCTCCAACGAGTCTGGGAGCGAGGTGTCCATTGTGAGCGTGGAACCGGGAATATGATACCGTTCCGTTGCCCAGGCGCCGAGGTCGGTCAATTGACATCGTTCCGAGCAAAAGGGGCGCCAGGGATTGCCTTCCCAGATGCTGGGTTGGTGACAGAGGGGGCAGATCATGCCCGGCATTATACTATGTTGAGTCTGAAAATCGGTCAGGAACCAACTCGGGCAGATCTCATGTGTCGCGGCGGCTTGTTACCGAGGTGGCTGAGCCTTTTCGATCTTGGCCCAGGCGTCTTTCAGCGACACAGTACGGTTAAATATCAGTGCGCCGGAGGCTGAATCAGGATCGGTACAGAAGTATCCCAAGCGCTCGAATTGGTACCGCGCGCCTGGCACTGTCTGCCGCAAACTGGGCTCAACCAGGCAGCCCGTGATTTGCTCCAATGAGTTGGGGTTGAGATAGGTTGTCCAATCGTGGTCTGGCGGCATCTTCGTGAGATCCATCACCAAGAGGGGGTTGTAGAGACGGACTTCCGCTTTCACAGCATGGGCCGCAGAGACCCAATGGACGGTAGCCTTGACCTTGCGCTGTTCCTGTGAAGCGCCGCTCTTGGTCGTGGGGTCGTAGGTGCAATGGAGTTCGGTGACCTCGCCGGTCTGCGGATCTTTCGTCACTCCGACACATTTAATAATGTACGCGTACCGGAGCCTCACTTCGCGGCCTGGGGCGAGCCGGAAGAATTGTTTGGGCGGATCTTCACGGAAATCGTCCTGCTCAATATAGAGGACACGTGAGAAGGGAACGCTCCTCGTCCCTGCGGACGAATCCTCCGGATTGTTGACGGCTTCCAGTTCTTCAGGCTGGTCCTCCGGATAGTTATCAAGGATGATTTTGAGTGGACGCAACACGGCCATCACTCGGGGGGCGCGCTTGTTCAGATCTTCGCGAACAAAGTGCTCGAGCAGCTGCATCTCGACGATGGCCTCGCGCTTGGCGACGCCGATATGGTCGCAGAAGGCCCGTATCGCTTCCGGGGTGTACCCGCGGCGGCGAAGCCCTTTGATCGTCGGCAGTCGTGGGTCATCCCATCCGCTCACCAGCTTCTTTTCGACCGACTCGAGCAGTTTCCTTTTGCTCAAGACAGTATAGGTGAGGTTCAAGCGAGCAAATTCAATCTGCTGCGGCTGGTGCGGCGCTTCAGCCTGCTCGACGACCCAATTGTAGAGAGGCCGATGATCTTCAAATTCCAGGGTGCAGATGGAGTGCGTGATCCCCTCGATCGCGTCCGAGAGGGGATGCGCATAGTCGTAGGCCGGGTACAGGCGCCAGGTACTCCCTGTCCGATAATGTTTCGCGTGCCTGATGCGATAGAGAACCGGGTCTCGTAGGTTGATATTGGGGGATGCCATGTCGATCTTCGCTCGAAGGACGTGGGTGCCATCGGCGAATTCCCCGGCGCGCATGGCTCGAAAAAGGTCAAGATTCTCCTCAATCGAACGGTCACGGGAGGGGCTGTTCTTTCCCGGCAGTGTGAGTGTGCCGCGATAGGCACGCATCTCTTCGGCCGTTAACGTATCGACGTAGGCTTTGCCCTTACGGATCAGCCGGACGGCAATATCATACAGCTGCTCGAAGTAATCCGAGGCAAAAAACATCTTGTCCTGCCAGTCGAACCCCAACCATCGAACATCGTCCTGAATGGCCTGGACGTACTCAGGATCTTCGGTGGTTGGATTGGTATCGTCGAATCGCAGGTGGCAGATGCCGCCCGGAGTATCGTGTGCCAAGCCAAAGTTTAGGCAGATAGATTTCGCGTGTCCGATATGGAGATAGCCGTTCGGTTCAGGTGGAAAGCGCGTCACGACTCGGCCGCCGTGTTTGCCGGCTTCGTGATCGGCAGTCACAATGTCGCGGATAAAGTTTGAAGCGCCAGTCGGTTCAGACACGATGGGGTGATGACTCCTCTGTGGATGAGGTTAGGGACAGGCACCCTTCTTTTTGGTGCCCGTTCCCGACTCACACGTAGTCCGCGGGCTGTTCTATCACAAGAGTGGCGTACGGGAGAAGAGCTTATCCGGAGAGGGCAACGTCGGAACGAAACTGAATGTTACGCAGGTTGGTGGGCCGGCATCTGCATCACGCTGAAATCTTTCTGCGCAATGAAATGAGATGTTCTTCCATGAGAAGGCGAAATTCGTAGCGTCCAGGAGCGGGGAAGGCACAAATACACACAAGTGATAGCTGGCGATTATTGGGAACCAATAATCGCCGTGCTGCCGCGGCTTTCCACTACATCGCCAAAAATAGTGAGGCCGGTGCCGATGCGGCAGTAGTGTGGGCTGACGGTGACTAATTCGCCTTTATGCGTATAGAAGTTCCCCACAACTATACGAATTTTTCTTCTCTGCATAAGGCAGGCTTCGAACACCGTGTGTCCAGTTGTTCGGTCTGCTACGGTGACTGAAGGATTCTCGTCCTGAATTCCCTCGCTGCTGGCCTTTACGTTGATGATGAAGCGGGCCGCGCTATGTGCCGAGAGCGCATTTCGGCGGATATGGCCGATGCGGGTTCCCTGTTCATCGTACAGGTCCATCGTCAGGAGCAACGCCAATGGCTGAGGTTGCGTTTCCACCACCAACTGCTCCTTGCCTTGGAGCTTGACGACGCCGTTCGTGTTTCGAAACACATTTGAACCGACGTGCAACTCGAGGCCCTGTTCAGGCTTCTCAATGTCGATCAATTCTGGAGAGTCTGTGATGCCGACAGCTTTAGCTTGAAGAGAGTTGTTCATGTTCCACCATGATTTTTCTGCTGGGAAGAAGAGGCCGACGACCGAAGAATTTCCTCTTCCAGAGGCCCCCCGCCTGCGCTTTCCGCAAGGTAGGCTATACCACCATCTCTGTCAAGTCGTGACCGAACCATCGGTGTAGAGGCTTAAATGTCGATCAGAATCGTTATTAAGAATTGAAAAGTGAAAAGCCCTTATGCTACTGTGCCCGGTCGCCCCTCATCATTGATGATCTGGTCCCATCGTCTAGCCTGGCCTAGGACGGAGCCCTCTCAAGGCTTAAACACGGGTTCAAATCCCGTTGGGACCACCACACGCCACGCTCACTTGTCTCGCTGCTCGCCTCATCCATAATTGCATGTGACTAGAGTCTCCTTGCATGGTCAGCGATATTGGATCGCCCGACACAGAGATAACATATATAAGTATATATTCTTAGGATGTTATCGGGCTTACGGGCTGCGCGTCTGAACGCGTACATCCTCGCGGTCGCTGAATCCGCATCCAATCGTTGCGAATCCTATTGACTGCACTCCGCCGTCAACTTCTCGTCAATTGTGGGGGCTCGATGAATAGGACCTACGTCCTCAGGATCAGAATGCGGTGAGGGGTTTCTCGGGGTGCAACTTCGTTGACGCCTCTATTGTTGGTTGTGTATAAAGAATGCGCCGGTTGTCCATTCACTTCTTATGGTAGGTAAACTTTCCATGG